>JBBQST010000083.1:0-11905 GCA_038213625.1 Thermoflexales bacterium | reverse complement strand
GCAATGAATCACTTCGCCACTATCGAAACTCACAGCAGATGAAAACGATAGCCCACGCCGGACTCGTTGATCAGCATCTCCGGCTTGCGCGGGTCGGTCTCCAGCTTCTGGCGCAGTTGGCGCATGTAGACGCGTAGGTATTCCACCTGATCGGCATAGTCCTGGCCCCACACCGCCGTCAGAATGCCGCCGTGGGTGACGACGCGATCGGCATGCTTGGCCAGATAGGCCAGGAGCTTGAACTCGGTCGCCGTCAGCTTCACTTCCTCATCGTTGCGCAACACGATGTGCCGGGCCAGATCAATTTTGAGCGGGCCGTTGATGATGACGGCGCCCTGATCCGAATGGTTGCGCGCGGCATGCCGCAGGGCCACCCGAACGCGGGCCAGCAACTCCTCCACGCTAAACGGCTTGGTCAAATAATCGTCAGCGCCCCTATCCAGCGCGTGCACCTTTTTTTGTTGCTCGTCGTGGGCCGAGAGCACAATCACCGGTGTTTGGGTCCATTCGCGCAGCCGTTCGCATACCACGGTGCCGTCCATGTCGGGCAGGCCCAGATCCAGCACAATGACGTCGGGCAGCTCGGCCGCGGCCAGCGCCAGGCCTTCTTCGCCGGTGGCGGCGATGCTCACCCGGAAATGATTTTCAGACAGGATCGTGCGCAAGGCACGTTGAATCTGAATCTCGTCGTCAATCACCAGGATCTTGGGCTCAGTGGTCATACGCCTGCATTGTAGTCACTTGGGCCGCTGACTTGGGAATTTCAGTTGCTAAACCAACGTCACTGAAATGGGCTCGGCCATGCCCTCGGCCTGCAACGGCAGCGTGAAGCTGAACGCGACGCCGCCGGCCATGTTGGTGGCCCAGATGCGACCGCCGTGCGCCTCGACGATGCCTTTGCAGATCGACAGGCCCAACCCCGTGCCCAGCACGCGGAAAGAATCTGTGACGCGATAGAACTTGTCGAAAATGCGCTCCAGATCGTTGGCCGGAATGTGTGCACTTCGGTTGAGCACGGTGATCCGCAAATGGCGCGCACCGGCTTCGGTCTCGGCCATCGCCGCAATGTCGATGGGAGATCCGGCCGGCGCATACTTGGCCGCGTTGGTCAGCAAATTGGTGAACACCTGGTCGATCTGGTTGGGGTCGATCGGCACCAGCGGCAAATCCTCGGACACATCCGTCGTCACCGGGTGGTCGCGCAGCTCGGTTTGCACATGCGCCATGGCCTCCATCAGGATATCGGCCAGCACGCACCACTCGCGCCTCGGCTTCAGCACACCCGCCTCAATTCGCGACATATCCAGCACGTTGTCGACCAGCTTGCTTAGGTGCCGCGCGGCCTCGTCCATATTGGCGATGAGGTCGTGGCCCGCACTCGAACCCGGCGACACCAGTCCATGGTTCAAGCTCTCCGCCCCTGCGCGCAGGGCTGAGAGCGGTGTGCGCAGCTCGTGCGAGACCGATGACAGGAGCGCCGATTTCAAGCGGTCGCTCTCCTCAAGCACATTGGCCCGCGCCTCGACCTGGGCGAGGCGAATGCGCTCCAGCGCCAGCGCGGTCATGCCAGCCATGGTGCGCACCAGCCGCTGCTCGCCGGCATCCAACGCCTGCCCGGTGCGCCACACCCGGATGTTGCCCAATTGCGCGCGCGGGGATTCGATCGCCACCTCATCGCTGGGTGGGATGTCGTGGTAATCCAGGATGCCGGCCGGGGTCTCGAACGTGGCCGGGGCATGCGCCTGTGCCACCGGTAGATTGGCATCGCCCGTGAGTATGACCTCGACGCCGTGAGGTTGAATGAGCCGGCTGACCTGACGCGCCAATAACTCGGCCACATCCGCTTCATGGCGCAGACTGGTGAGCGACAGGCTGAATTCGCTCAACGCGGTCGCGTCCCGCTCGCGCTGCTCGGCTCGCACCCGCCCAATCTGGGCCTTGCCCAGCAACTGGCTGTTGACGCCGGCCACCACCAGAAAAAACAGCAGCACGATGAGATCCTCAGAGCTATGGATCAACATCGTGCCGCGCGGCTCGATGAACACATAGTTCAGCGCTGCAAACGAGATCAGCGCGGCGCCGATTCCGCCCGTGAGCCCCAGCCCCAGTGTCAGCACATTGATGACGAGCAGATAGCCCATCACCAGCACCGAGCGTGAAACATGGCCGGGCCAGACGATCTCGAGCCAGCGCATGAACAGTGTCACCAGCAGGAGCGCACTCAGCAGAATGACCGGCGCAGAACCCTTGCCCACAAACGGTTTGCCGTTCCAAAAGCGTGCTGTCATGGGGTTCTGCGCAGACTTCATCTTGTTGATCTTGTGCCTGGGCTATTTGCCGGCCGCAGCATCGGCGCCCGCATCCCTGGCAGCCGGGGCTGATGCAGCGCCATGGGTGGCACCGTGTCCGTTCGCCACCTCAGTTTCGGGCAGCTTGTAATTGTGCTCCACATTTTCAGGGAATCTCTCCGCCTGTGAAGTATGCAGTTGATAGGACACGTCCGTGATAATGACGCGCTCCATGCGTTGCAGGGCCAGCTTCAGACCGATGGTCGAATTGGAGTGCAGCGCCTGTTGCCAGTAATCGTCCATGACAAGCTGGCCCATGACCACGTGCACCAACCGCCCCGGCGCCTTGTCCAGGTGATGCTGGATATAGTCCACGGCCACCTGGGTTAGATTTCGAAATGGGGTGGGAATAATGACCAGCGGATGATAGGCATACTTCATCCGCTCGTTCCACTTGGCCTTGGTGATGGCGGTCTTTTCCGAGTCATTGTCCAGATGAACCGCCAGCCAGGAATGCCGCAGCGACATGGCAAACTCGACCATGGGCACCGTGCCGGCGTGGACGTCGTCGATGAACACAATCGTCAACACATCATGCTTGAGCGGGTTCACCGCCCGGCCCGACAGGCTGAGGATGCGCGCGACATCGATGTAGTGCTTTCGGATGCGATAGAAGATGAACACCAGCGTGGGAATAATCACCACCACCAGCCAGGCCCCAGCGCTGAATTTGGAGATGGCAAACACCAGCATGACCAGGAAGGTCATACTGCCACCGACCAGAGCCACAATCAACTTCCAGCGCCAGCCACTGTCGTAGCCGGCTTCTCCATGCAAGGTTTTGGCCATCTCACCCGGCTTCAGCTTGGCCACGGTCAGCCAGCGTTTCACCATGCTGAACTGCGATAGGGTGAAGCCCATGAACACGCCCACGGCATACAACGGCAACAGCTCGGTCACACGCGCATTGCGCGCCACGATGAGCACACAAGCGGCCAGTGCCAATAGGGCAATGCCCCACGAGAACACCAGCCGGCGGCCCTTGGATGCCATCTGGCGCGGCAAAAAGCCATCCCGTGCCGCGAACGCGCTGAGCCGGGGAAAGTCGGCAAAGGCGGTGTTGGCAGCCATGACCAGGATGAGCATGGCCGAGGCGATGGCAGCGATGTAAAGCGGCCCCCCATCAAAAATGACCTGGGCAATCTGAGAGATGACCGTCGGCGTCTCACTCGGCACGGCCTGAACACGATTAGCCAGAATGGTGATGCCGAAGAACATGAAGGCCAGAATGCTGGCCATCACGGTCAGGGTGGCCGCCGCATTTTTGCTGCGCGGTTCCTTGAAAGCCTGGATGCCGTCCGAGATGGCTTCGACGCCGGTGAGGGCGGTGCAGCCCGAACTGAAGGCGCGCAGGATCAGCAGCAGAAAGATGCCGTTATAGTCGGCGATGTGCTCGGTGTGAATGGTCTGATCCACGATACCGAGCGTGCCGCTGACGAATGAGCGGAAGAATCCGACGCCGAGCATCAGGATCATCATGCCCACGAAGAAGTAGGTGGGAATGGCAAAGACGGCGCCGCTCTCCTTGACCCCGCGCAGATTGATGACGGTGATGACCATGATGATGGCGACGCAGATGGGGATGCGATATTGCCTGAGCTCGGGAAAGGCTGAGGCCAGTTGCTCGGTGCCGCTGGCCACACTGACGGCGACGGTGAGCACATAGTCGGTGAGCAGGGCTGCGGCCGCCATCATGGCCGGCAACTCACCCAGGTTGTCGCGGGCCACCAGGTATGCACCGGCGCCGTTGGGGTAGGCGTAGATGGTCTGGCGGTACGAGATCGTTAGCACCGCCAGCAGCGCCACGATGACCAGGGCGATGGGCACGGAATAGTTGTAGATCCCTGCGCCATAGATGCCGACGGCCACAGCCAGCACGATCAAAATTTCCTGGGTGGCATAGGCAACGGATGAGAGCGCATCGGAGGCAAACACGGCGAGCCCGACTTTCTTGCTGATGGCCTGATGCGCTGCATCCTCTGAGGAAAGGGCCGGGCCAAGCAGCATTTGCCGCAGACTAAATCTTTTCTGTTTTATTACGGACATGATGGGATTTTTATATCCTCCCTGCCAGCCTCGGTCTCCAAATTGTGGCTGACAGCGGGTTGTCACTAGATTACGGCAGCACGGCCGGTACCTAATGCAAAACGGGCACGCTGATCGTATTCACAAAGCTGGTAATCTAGCACATTGCGCACTACATGGGGCTGATATGCATCTGACTGAATATGGCTAGCTGGCTGACATTTGGGCGACCCAGATTATGAGTCCAAGGTGAGAAACTCGTCAAACACCTGCGTCATTCGTGAATGAGACTTAAGTTGTTGGTTTGACAGGGCCTTACCGGCCCAAAAATCTTGCTGGAAAGAAGCGACTGACTACAATGATTTGAGCAGGCGCTGATGAAGGTTGGGAAATAAGATTGGTAAAGCGTAAAGCGTCAAGGAAAGTCATTCCATAGCAACGTCATTCCCGGGGAGGCGGGAATCCAGAACTCCCAATTACGATCATGTCGGGGTTACGCCTGGATTCCCGCCTCCGCGGGAATGACGGCATACGGTTAGGGCTTTCGATCATGACGCGCATTCGTCCTTTTTCTTTTACCGAATTTAATCCCCAACCTTCATCAGCGCTGATCCCAGTTGATCCTAGAAAAACAACTCAACATCAAATTATGATTCAGATTGCGGAAGCTCTCCCCCCGACGCCGTCGCCTTTGTGGAAACTGTGCAAACAAGCCGGCGTGGATTACGTGGTCGGCGGAATCCCGTTCAACGACCCCAGCAACGGCTCCGATGCCCCCTGGGATTACCTGCCCCTGTTGCGCATGAAGAAGCGCTACGAGGACGCCGGCTTTCAGTTCCCGGTCATCGAGTCGCGGCCGCCGCTGGAGAAGGCCAAGCGCGGCCTGCCCGGTGCCGATGACGAGATCGACGTGGTGTGCACGCTCATCGAAAACATGGGCAAGCTGGGCATCCCGGTGTGGTGTTACGAGTGGATGTGCAGCCAGAACTGGATGCGCACCAGCACCACCACGCTCTCGCGCGGCGGCTCGCTCGTCACCAGCTACGACAACAGCTACATGAAGAATGCGCCGACGGTGCCGTTGGGCGAGATCGGCGAAGAGAAGCTGTGGGAGACGCTGGAATACTTCCTCAAGCGCGTGCTGCCGGTGGCCGAGAAGGCCGGCGTGAAACTTTCGATGCACCCCGATGACCCGCCGCTCTCGCCGATTCGCGGGGTGGGCCGGATCATGCGCAGCATCGACAACTATCAGCGTCTGGTCGATATCGTGCCCAGTCCGTCCAACACGATCACGCTGTGCCAGGGCAACTTCACCCTGATGACCAACGACCTGCCCAACGTCATTCGCAAGTTCGGCAACCAGGGCAAGATCAGCTTCGTGCACTTTCGCGATGTGCGCGGCACCCCTGAAAAATTCGAGGAAACCTGGCACGACATTGGCCAGACCGACATGCTGGCCTGCATGCAAGCCTACAAAGACATCGGCTTCGACGGCGTCCTGCGCCCCGATCACGTGCCCACCGTCGAGGGCGACAGCAACGAAAACGCCGGCTACTCCGCCATCGGCCGCCTGTTCGCCATTGGCTATATTCGCGGGCTGCAAGAGGCCGTTTACGCGAAGAAATACGCAGAAAAGTAATTAGTGGTTAGTGATTTAGTCGTTAGTTCAGAACTAACAACTAACCACTAACCACTAACAACTCCCACAATGAAACTTGTAGTAACCGGCTCCAAAGGCAATGTTGGGCGATATGTGGTGGACTATGCGACGGCGCAGGGTGCTGAGGTGCGGGCGGTGGATCAGGTGGGTCGCGGCACGGCCGATGGCAAATACTTGAGCGCGGACTTGACTGATTTTGGCGCGACGGTGGATGCGTTGGCGGGTGCCGATGCGGTGATCCATCTGGCTGCCATCCCCGACTCGCGCTTGTTCTCGACCTCTAAAACCTTCGGCTCTAACATGACTTCCGTGTGGAACGTGTTTGAGGCGTGTCACATCTTGAAGATTCCGCGGGTGGTGTTTGCGTCCACGATTCAGGTGACTCGCACGGCGCGCACCGACATGGACACGCGCTATCAGTATCTGCCCGTCGATGAGGATCACCCGACAGATCCCCAGAGCGATTACGCCTTGAGCAAGCAGCTCGGCGAGCATGTGGCGGCCATGTATAGCAAGCACTTTGGGCTGACCACGGTGTGTCTGCGCTTCATGTGGGTGACGTTGCCGGAGGATGACAACGACATCCCGATCCCGGCCGTGCAACCCGGCCACCTTGCCATGTATGCCTATTGCGATGCGCGCGACACGGCCCGGGCGTGTTATCTGGCTGCGACCAAAGCGTTGCCGGCCAACTCGCACACCGTCGCGTTTGTCACCGCCAAAGACAGCTGGATCAACGTGCCCTCGGCCGATCTCGTCCGCGAACACTTTCCTGAGGCCGAGATACGTGGCTTGCAGGGCTACGACTCGCTCATCAGCGGCAAGCGCGCCGAGCAGGTGTTGGGCTTTGTGCCGGAGTTTAGCTGCCGCGAGACTCGTTAGCAGATACGGATTTTGGACAGAATCTTTCATCTTTCGTCTTTCGTCTTTCACGTAAAGGAATCTATTCATGAAAATCGTCGTGACCGGCGCAAAAGGCCGGATTGGCTCGTACACCGCCGACTATGCGCGCCAGCAGGGGCATGAGGTGCTGGGCGTCGACCACATCGGCCTGGGCAATGTGACGGACTACCTGAGCGCCGACCTCACCGATCTCGGCCAGGTGTATGACGCACTGTATGGGGCCGATGCCGTGGTCAATCTGGCGGCATTCCCGACCCAGCGCAATGTGCCGAGCGCCAAGTTGTTCACTACAAATACGGCCATCACCTGGAACGTGTTTGAGGCCGCGTCCAAGCTCGGCATCAAGCGGGTGGTGTTCGCCTCGACCATTCAAATGACTCGTTCCGTCACGTTGCGCAACGAGATCACTTATCCCTACTTCCCGATTGACGAAGCGCAGCCGGTGGACCCGCAGGAGGACTACAGCATGAGCAAGCGCGTCGGCGAGGTGTTGGGTGACATGTTCAGCAAGCACTACGGCCTCACCGTCGTCAGCCTGCGCTTCACGGCCGTGGCCATGCCCGAGACGATGGCGACCTACCCGTTGCCGGCCGCCAAGCCGCCGCACTGGGCCATGTATGCGTATGTGGATGTGCGCGACGCCGCCCGCTGCGCCTATCTGGCCGCCACCGCGCCGCTGCCCGACCACTCGCACACCCGCGCCTTCGTGGTCGCCAAAGACACGCTGGTCAACACACCGTCCAAGCAGATCGTGGAGCAGTACTTCACGGGTGCCGAGATTCGCGGCAACCTCAACGGCTATGCCTCCCTCATCAGCGGCGAGACGGCCAAGACCGCGCTGGGCTTCGAGCCGCAATACAGCTGCCGCGAGGACAGCTGGCGCGAAGGGTTGTAGCCAAAGCGCGTCATTCCGAGTGCGGCGTCGGTCGACGGAACGAGGAATCCCTGTGACGGGGCTCGACCGACGCCGCACTCGGAATGACGCGCCGCTGGCATCGGAGTTGGCGGCGATGTGCAACATGCTTCGCGCCCGCCCACCTCCGTATAATCCCCACCATGGCATCCGTGGATATGCAGGAGATCGGCAAGCGCGCCAAAGCGGCCTCGAAGCAGTTGGCCCGCCTCGGCACCGCCGTCAAAAATCAGACGCTCATCGCCATGGCCGAGGGCCTGGTGCAGGGTCAGGACGAGATCATCCAGGCCAATGCCATTGATGTGGCCGCGGCCATCGCTCGCAAGGTCGAGCCGTATTTTGTAGATCGGCTCACCCTGACCCCGCAACGGCTGCAAGGCATGGCCGATGATGTGCGCAGCGTGGCCGGCCTGCCCGATCCCGTCGGCGAGCCGTTCGACGAAAGCGTGCTGCCCAACGGCCTGCGCCTGCACAAGCGCCGCATTCCCCTCGGCGTGCTCGGCGTCATTTACGAGAGCCGGCCCAACGTCACCACGGATATTTCGGCCCTGGCGCTCAAGAGCGGCAATGCCGTGATCCTGCGCGGCGGCAGCGACAACATCCACAGCAACAAGGCTTTGCTCAATGTGATTCACGCCGCCATGCGCGCCAACGGCATTGCGCTGGAGGCCGTGCAACTGGTCGAGGACACCGACCGCGCGCGCATTCTCGATCTGCTGCGGCTGCACGACTATGTGAACCTGATCATCCCCCGCGGCGGTGCGTCGTTGCACCAGTTGTGCCGCGAGAACAGCAACATTCCCGTCATCACCGGCGGCATCGGCATCAACCACATTTTTGTCGATGACAGCGCCGATCAGGCCCAGGCCATCGAGATTCTGTTCAATGCCAAGGTGAGCAAACCCAGCGTGTGCAACGCGCTCAGCACCGTGCTCGTTCACGCGGCCATCGCGCCAGAATTTCTGCCGAAGCTGGCCGCGAAGATGGCGGAGAAAGAAGTGGAGTTGCGCTGCGATGAAAGGGCGTTTGCGATCTTGACGGGAGACGGAGGACGGGAGACGGAAGACGGCAATCCGACCGTCCTCCGTCCTCCGTCTCCCGTCTCTGCTGCTCTCCCCTCCGACTGGGACACCGAATGGCTCGCCCTCATCGCCGGCGTGCACATCGTCGATTCGCTGGACGAGGCGATTGACTTCATCGGCGCGCACTCGGTCGAGCACAGCGACGGCATCGTGTCGCAAAACCCAACGAACATTGCGCGCTTCATGAACGAGGTGGACTCGGCGGGGGTGTTTGTGAATTGCAGCACGCGCTTTAACGACGGCGGGCAGTTTGGGTTGGGGGCCGAGGTGGCCGTGAGCACCCAACGCATTCACGCGCGCGGGCCGATGGGCTTGCGTGAACTCACCAGCTATAAGTGGGTGTGCGAGGGTGACGGCCAGGTGCGCTGGTAATGTAGTTGTAGGGGCAAAGCAGTGGACTCATCGCAGATCGAACCCATAGAACAGCCCGCTTGCTTTGCCCTGAGGGCTTGGTGAGGGTTCATGAATTCGTGTATAAGTGAAAGACAATGTCACGAAATGTATTGGGAACTGATTTGAAGTCGTGCAGTCACCAGCCACTCACCGGCTTCTATCGTGATGGCTGCTGCAACACCGGCGGCGACGACATCGGCCTGCACACCGTGTGCGCGGTCATGACTGAGGAGTTTCTGGCCTTCTCCTACTCCCGCGGCAACGACCTGAGCACACCGCGTCCCGAATATGGTTTCGCCGGCCTCAAGCCAGGTGACCATTGGTGTTTGTGTGTGGAGCGTTGGAAGGAAGCGCTGGATGCCGGCATGGCCCCCAAAGTTGATTTGGAGGCCAGCCACATTGTGTCGCTCGAGTTTGTGGATCTGGACGATTTGAAGCGATTTGCCTTCAACCAACAGGATGTGTGACATCCAAACACAAGCCACGATGCAAAGAAAACTAGTTGCGCTGGCCATCGCCAGCATCCTGATTACAGTGGGTTGCAGTGCCGAGGCCAGCACAACCGCCTCGAATACGGCTGCTGTAGCCACTTCAGCCCCAGCCACCCAATCGGCCACCGCCGAGCCAACCCGCCGCCCGCGCCGCACGGCTCCTGAGCCCAAAGTGCTCCGCGACGACATCAAGCTCAATCTATTTGCCACGCCCGGCGGCGGCTACATTCGCATGGCCTATGACAAGCCGGCCAACAGCATTATTTATTTGAGCAGCAACGGCGAATTGTTCGAGCTGAACCTGGCAGCCACCGACCAGACCCAGGGCAAGCGCATCGGCACCAGCCGCGATGTGCTGGGGAATCCCACCTCGCCGGCCTGCAATGCCACCGGCCTGGCCATCGGCCCCGACCGCGCGCTCTATGTCACCTGCAACGCCAAGGACGGCCCGGAGAGCACAGCACGGGTGCGCAAGGGCACGATTGGGACCGATGACAAACGCAGTTGGACGACGCTGATGCAGACTGAATCATTTCCCATCGGCCAGACCCAGTTCGACCATGACTTCAACGGCCTGGCCGTGAGCCCGGACAACAAATGGCTCTACATCAACAGCGGCAGCCGCACCGACCACGGCGAGTTGCAGGAGAACAAGGGCGCGAACAAGGGTGTGCGCGAGACAGCGCTGACTTCGTCCGTGTTTCGCATTCCAGCCGACGCCACGCGCACAGTGACGTTGCCCAATGATGTCGCGAAGCTGAAAGCCGCTGGCTATCTGTTCGCCCAGGGCACCCGCAATTGCTATGACCTGGCCTTTGCCGCCAATGGCGATTTGTTCTGCGGCGACAACGGCCCCGATGCCGATTACCCCGATGAGATCAACTGGTTGCGCCAGGGCCATCACTATGGCTTCCCCTGGAAATTTGGGGCCGAGGACAACCCACAGGTCAAGGTCGATTACGATCCGGCCGATGACCTTCATCTGAATGACGATTTTTTTGCCGTCATCAACAAGCTCTACCGCAATGATCCTGACTTCCCAAAGCCACCCGTTGGCATCACCTTCACCCTGCCGGTGTTGAACATGGGGCCGGATGCTGACATCTATCGCAATGACGATGGCAGCGAGGGCGATGCCAGCGCCGAGAAAGCGCCGCTGGCCGGCATTACCCCGCACCGCTCGCCGTTGGGCCTGTCCTTCGACACGGCCAATGCGCTGTCCGGCGACCTCAAGGGCGATGGCTTCTTCGTGAGCTGGGGCGCGGCCGGTGGCACCCTCAGCGACAAGGGCAACGACCTGATTAGCATGAAACTGACCAAGCAAAAGGTCGGTGGCGACGAGAACTATGCCGCGACCATGACCCAGTTGGTTACCGGCTTCAGCCAGCCGATTGACACCGTGTTGATCGGCAAGACGCTGTATGTGTTGGAGCACGGCGGCCAGGGCAATATTTGGGCGGTGGTGTTGCCGTAGTGAGCAAAGAGCGTAGAGCCCGATAGTTTGTCAAGGGAAAGACTTTACGTAGTCACGTCATTCCCGCGGAGGCGGGAATCCAGGCGTAACCCCGACGTTACCGGGGTTGGCAGTTCTGGATTCCCGCCTCCGCGGGAATGACGGCCTGGGCTAATCGTTTCCATCAAGTCTCGGGTACGCCCTTGGAACGGACGAGACCGGCCGCTACCAGACCGTGCCGTTGGGTGTGACGCAAATTTTTCGTTCGGCCACTGTCACCGGCTTCTGGCTCAACACTGAATGGCTGTGGCTGGACGATGCCAACGTGGCCGAGATGTATCAGCAAATAGTGCGCTAAAGTAGACCTGTGTCAGACACCCATTCTTTCACTCACTCCCTTCGAGCCCTCTTCCCGCCGGATCGATTCCTCACCAACGACGCGGCCCTCGCGACATTCGAGAGTGATGCGTTGGCGTCGTTTCGCATCAAGCCCATCGGCGTGGTGATTCCGGAGACGCAAGACGAAGTGGTGCAGGTAGTGAAGTTGTGCCACCAGTTTGGCGTGCCGTTTGTGGCACGCGGTAGCGGCACCAGCCTCAGCGGTGGCTCGTTGCCCATTCACGACGGCATCGTCATT
>JBBQST010000082.1:0-11968 GCA_038213625.1 Thermoflexales bacterium | reverse complement strand
GTCTCAGGTTCGCCCTTGGACTAACCTAAAATCTTTGCCTTGACAGACTACTAAAGAGGTCATGATGCCCAATGCAGTTTAGGTAACAACCTATTTATAAAGGTTACTACCTATGCTATCATCTCAAGACTCGAATGAACGGCTTGAGCAACCTTCAAGCTACACAAGAGGAGAAATTTTGATGGCGCTTAAATCCAACTTCAGCACCCAACTCAGCAAGCCCGAGCGGCTCAAGCGCATTGCTGCGAGCCTAGGTTACAGGCAGACCCGCGGCCCCGACGCGGGTGAGGGATCCATTCGTCAGCTTCTCGAAGCCATCACGGCCGGCGAGGCGATGGTGATCGTTAAGCCTGAGAGGATCGAGCACGACCAACAGGCCAGCGCGCTGGCTCGCAAGGAAGCGGTCCTGCAAAAGCTGGAAGCCCGAGGCGTTATCAAGCGGCCAGCGCGTCCGGGCAAACTGTCGCCGTTCAAACCCGTCACACCCATTGACTCCCTTGATGTCACAGGCGAATCGGTCTCTCAAATGATCATTCGTGAGCGGCGCTAAATGGCCACCCATTTTTACGATACCAGTGCCGTCGTCAAACAGTATTTTGCCGAGACCGGGTCGAAGCGGGTGGATGCGATGCTCAGTGATGCCGCGATCACTCACATCATTTCGCGGCTCACCCTGACTGAGGTCAATTCGGCCATCGTGCGGCGCGCACGCGCCCAGGCTGTGGCAGATTTGACGAGACGGTTTGAGCACGATGTTGAGGCCGTGTTTGGAACGGTCATGCTGGATGAGGCCATGTTTGATGAGGCGGTGGTGCTAGTGCGGCGTCACCGGCTGCGCGGGTGCGATTCGTTGCAGTTGGCCAGCGCGATTCGCCTGAATCAGGCGCTCCAAACGATGGATGAAGTGGATCGAGTGATCTTTATCTGTGCCGATGATGACTTGAATGCGGCCGCCACGGCCGAGGGTCTGGCCGTGGTGAATCCAGGTGATGCGTAGGAGCCGACCGCGTGCTGCTGGACTTGCACACGGTGTTGGATGATGGGGCATTTGTGGGCCGGTTGGGGGAACTATGAGTGAACAGATTGCTTTGGAGAGGATTGAGATTGCGCGGCTAGAGAATGCGACGGAGTTGGATTTAAGCGGGCTAACATTGTCGACACTACCTGAAGAAGTCAGCCACTTGACCAGCTTGACGGATCTCGATCTCAACAACAATCAATTGACTACGTTAAGTCCTGTCATGAGTCAACTGACCAACTTAAAAGAGCTTTATCTCAATAGTAATCAGCTAATCAAATTACCTGAAGTGGTCGGCCAATTAACTAATTTGACAATACTTACACTTACTAGCAATCAATTGATGACTTTGCCAGAGGTGGTGGGTCAACTAATTAACTTGAAAACCCTTTCGATTGCTAACAATAAACTGACCGCGCTGCCAGAAGTGGTCGGCCAGCTAATTAACCTAGAAAGACTCTATCTCGATAGTAATAAACTGACCACGCTGCCAGAGGTGATCGGCCAGCTTACTAACCTAGAAAGACTCTATCTCGATAGTAATAAAATGACTATCCTGCCAGAAGTAATGGGGCGACTAATCAACTTAACGGAACTTTGGCTCGATAAAAATCAACTCATCACGCTACCTGAAGTATTCAGCCAGTTGATAAACCTACGGACGATTCGGCTTGATAACAATCTACTGACTACGCTGCCTACTGTAATTGGTCAACTGAAAAACTTGAAAAGACTTAGACTTAATGGGAATCAACTAACAACACTATCAGAAGTAGCCGGAAACTTAACGAATCTAGAGACTCTTTGGATAAATGGGAATCAATTGACGACATTTCCGGAAGCAATTATTCGGCTCATAAACCTGCAGAGGCTACGGATTGCTGACAATCAGATAATCACGCTGCCAAAGTCGATTGATCAGCTAAATCGTCTAACAGTACTAGACATGCAAGGGAATCCGTTACCAATTCTTCCCGAATTGCTTGCAGAGATTTCCAAGCCTCGCGTAATCCTAGACTATTACCAGCGCTTAGGTCGTAATGCACGGCAGCTCAACGAGGCGAAGCTGTTGATCGTGGGCGAGGCGGATGCCGGCAAGAGTGCCATTAAGAAGCGCCTTCTGGGGCAGGGATTCACGCAAGAGAAAAGCCCGACCGAGGGAATTGATATTGACCCCTGGTTGCTGCCGATTGGTGATGTCGGCGAGACGACCAAGGTCAACGTCTGGGACTTCGGCGGCCAGGAGATCATGCATGCCACCCACCAGTATTTTCTGACCGAGCGGTGCGCGTATGTGCTGGTGCTCAGCGCCGTGCAGGGCGAGGAGCAGAACCGCGTGCACTACTGGCTCAAGCTGCTCGAAACATATGGGCAGGGCGCGCCGGTCATCGTCGCCATCAACAAGAGCGATCTGATGCGGCTGGAGTTGGACGCGGCTGGGTTGAAGCAGCAATACCCGTTCATTGTCGATTTTGTCGAGACGGCGTGCAGCCGCGATGATGATGCGGGTATGCGCCGGCTGGCGACTCTGTTGCAGACCCAGATCAGCCAGTTGGACGGCGTACGGCTGCCCTTCCCCCGCCAATATTTCGAGGTCAAGGAGCAGTTGGAGCAGATGCCCGACAACTACATCGTGTTCGAAAGCTATGCCGAGCGCTGCAGCAAGGTGGGCCTGGACGACGAGCGCGACCAACGGCGGCTATTGCGCATCCTGCACCAACTCGGCGTGATGTTGAACTTCGACGACGAGCGCGTGCGCGACACCAATATTCTCAAGCCGGCCTGGGTGACCCGCGGCGTGTATGCCGTGGTGACGTGGAAGGAGCTGGAGGCCCACGGCGGCCGAGTGCGCGCGACCGATCTGGAGCGCATCCTCGATCCCAAGCTGTATCCACGGGTGCGGCAACCCTTCATCCTGAAAATGATGGAGAAGTTCGAGGTGTGCTTCGGCGTGGATGGGCCGACCAGCGAGCGCGAGTATTTGATTCCCGATGGCCTGCCCAAAGCCACGCCGCCCGAGGTGAACCTGGACGACGACCAGGCCCTGCGCTTTCAATATCGCTACAGCGTGCTGCCGGGCGCGGTGTTGTCACGGTTCCAATCTCGCACCGGCCCCATGGTGCACGATGGACAGATCTGGCGCGGTGGTGTCGTGCTGGGCTATCGCAACGGCCTCAACACGGCGCTGGTGCGGGCCGAGCCGGGGGCCAGCCGTATTAATGTGGCCGTGCATGGCAACGCCAACACTGCCCGTGATTGTCTGGCCTACATCCGCTCGCAGTTCGACCACATCCACCAGAGCTTCGACAAGTTCAATGTGGAGGAGTGGGTGCCGGTGCCGGGGCAAAAGACGGCGGCCGTGAACTACCAAACCCTGTTGAACTACGAGCAAAACGGCATGCTGCAAATCATCCCCGATGGGATGAGCAAGCCGGTGCTGGTACGCGAGCTGTTGAACAACATTGGCCGGCCCGCTGCGCCGGAGCAGCTTGCGCCGCTGATGGCCGAGCGCATGAGCATCGATGAATTGAAGAGCGTATGCTTTGAGTTGGGCGTGGATGATGAGGAGTTCGATGCCAGCCAAAAGAGCAAATTTGTGCGCCAGATGTTGCAGCACCTGCAACGGCGCGACCGGCTGCAAGCACTCACGGACACCCTGCGAGACAAGTGGCCGCATGTGCTGGGATAGCGTTAACTCAAAGCATGCTGCCTAACCCGTCATTCCCGCGCAGGCGGGAATCTAGGCGTAACCGCGCCGCAACGGTGGATTGAGGCCTGGATTCCCGCCTGCGCGGGAATGACGTGGTGATGTTGAGACTGCCACCGAGGCTATAACGAGCCCGTTCCCTGAGCGGAGCTGAAGCCAAATGTGTTGAGAATCGTGACTCGCTGCCGCTTGCTGTTTGCCCATGCCGGCGCACGATTCAGCCCTCAAGATCAGCCGCCCGAGCCTCAAACGTGCCATCGCTCAACCGCACAGTCAAGGCATCGCCCGGCTGCACATCGTTCACCGAGCGCACCACGGCCCCATCGGCGCTGCGGCTCACAATGGCGTAGCCGCGCTGCAGGGTGGCCAGCGGCGAGACCGTCTCCAGCCGGCCGCTCAACCCCTCGACCCGGACGCGCGCCAACTCGGTGTGCGATTGGGCCGCGCTGTTCAGGCGAAGGACCAGCTCGCCGATGCGATGGCGCGCCTGCTGGGCCTGGGTGGCCGGGCTGAGCAGGCGCAAGGCGCGTTGCAGGTTGGTCAGATCGGCCCGCGCCACATCGAGCCGGTCCTGCATCAGCTCATCTAGCCGCGCGCTCAGTGCATCGTTTTGCAGGCGCAAATCGTTGATGTCGGGGGTGATGATTTCGGCGGCAGCCGAGGGTGTGGGCGCGCGCACATCGGCCACAAAATCGGCCAGTGTAAAGTCGATCTCGTGGCCCACGCCGCTGACCACGGGGATGTTCGAGGCCGCAATGGCCCGCACCACCCGCTCGTCGTTGAACGCCCACAGCTCCTCGATGCTGCCGCCGCCGCGTGCCACCAGAATCACGTCGGGGTTGGTCTCGCCATATTGCTCCAGGCTGTTCAGGATCTGGATGGCCCGCACGATCTGGCGCGGCGCATCCTCGCCCTGCACCAGGGTCGGAGCCAGAATCACCTCGACCAATGGGTAGCGCCGGCGCAGCACATTCAGAATGTCCTGGAACGCGGCCGTGCTGGGTGAGGTGACCACACCCAGGCGACGCGGGAAATCGGGCAGCGGCCGCTTGAGATCTTCATCGAACAAGCCCTCCCCGGCCAGCCGTTGCTTCAGGTGCTCCAGCTCGGCATACAAATCGCCCACGCCGCTGGTGGTCAACGCTTCGACGTAGAGTTGATACACGCCATCGCGCTCATACACACCCAGCCGGCCGCGTGCCGTCACAGCATCGCCGTTGCGTGGCACCGCGCGCAGCCGCATCGCCTGGGGCCGCCACATCGCGCATTTAATTTGCGAGGTGGCGTCTTTCAGCGTGAAATACAGATGCCCTGAGGCCGGCCGCGCCAGGTTGCTGATCTCGCCGGAAATCCGCACATCCATGAGTTCCTCGTCGCCCTCCACCAGCGCCTTGACGCGCGCCGTGACCTCGGACACCGTGAACGGCTCGTTATCGCTGTTGGAGAATAAAAGGGATTGGAAGCCTTGCATGGGAAAGAGTAATGAGTAGTCAGCTGCTAGCTGCTAGCTGCTGGCGGCTAGCGGCTAGCGGCTATCCTAACCCCATCTGGAAATCGCTCGTCGAGTGGGATGAGGGGAATGCGGGTGATCTGGTTGTAGACAACGATCTCGAATGTGAGCGGGCCGGCGTAATCACCCACATCGAATACGTGCCGGTCGGCGATGCGCGAGCCTTCGATCCACTTGAGCGTGGGCACGGCACCCAGCGCCGGCACGCCATCGTGGGCGCGCTGGAAGCCGTTGTCGCCCGTGAGCCGCACCGAGATTTTGTAGTCTTCGGTCAGCGGCTGTAGCGCCAGCCAATCCAGATCGATGGTGAGTCGGCTGCCGTTGCGCTGAGTGGTGTAGCCAGCCAGCGCCATCTGGTTGGCGAAGAGGATGACGCGTTGGTCGGCCGATTGGGGTGGCAATCGCACAGATGTGGGCGCGACCTGAAGCTGGCCCACGGTGACAAATGGCTGGCCCGTATTTGCCTGATACATCGTTGGGCCGTTATAGGCACCAACCAGCAAGTCATATTCACCCGGCGGCAAGTCATACGGCGCGGCCACGGACACGCGTTTGAAGCCGATGCCGGTTTGGGTCAGTTGCACATCGGCATTGGTGGCGGCGCGGCCATCGGGCCGCAGGATGCGCACGGTGATCGAGTCGCCGGCGATGGGTGAGCCTTGCACCTGCCAGCTCACATCCACATCGAACATCGCGCCGGCTTCGACCTGCTGCGGCACACCCTGCACGGCCACCAGGCCGATGCGGTCATCCCAAGTGGCGAGGGGTTTGCTGACCGGGAGCGTTGATGTGACAACGCGCCAGGCCGGTGCATCAGCCACTGGCATCACCTGTAGATTTTGCGCGGCCAGTTCAGCCTCAAAAAAACTGGTGATGAAGGTGGGCGTGATCGGCGCACTGGCAGCGGCGCGTTTGGCGAAGGTGGTCTCGTAGGGCTCGGCACCGTCTGGGTAGCTGTATTGCACATTCACGGTGGGCCGCAACTGCTCCACAGTTTGCAACGCCCACATCGGCGTGGCCTGGTGCCACTGCGACCACACCATGGATGTGTCTTCGACCCCACGCAACACAGCTTCGGCGGCCGTGCGCGTGCTGCGGTCGTGGCCAAGGGCGATGAAGCTGGGCATGCGGTTGCGCAGGTCGCGGCCAACGAGGATGAGCGCGATCAGACCGGCCAGCACAGTGACACGCGGAGCGGTGAGCCGGTTTGAGGCATCGTGCACATGGCGCATCAGCAGCGGCCCTGCCTCACGGATGCCCATGCCCAGCAACACGCACGCAATCACCCAGCACGGCATGGCATATTCCACCGTCTGCGGCGCGCGATAAGTCAGGGTGATGAACAGATGCAGCACAAATGCGGCCAGCAACACAAGACCGAGCCCACGCTGCCGCCAGATCACGACCAGTGTGGCGAGTCCCATCAGCATCAGCAATGGGACCCCGAACTGGAACTGCAACAGCGTCGGCGTGAGGGCCAGACGATCCCAGAACAGCGCCGGCTCGGTGCGAATGAAGTAGAACAAATCACCCTCAAACCCGCGCGCCAAAACGTGGTCGAGGAAGCCGTTGAGCGTGGTCAGGTCGCCGTGGGCCAGCAGGCTGGGCGCGGCGTTGCGCAACGGCAACAGCAGCCAGACCGCTTGTGTCGCGACCAGAGTCAACCCAGCCAGCACAAAATTGTGCCACGGCAAGCCGGCTCGAATTCCCTTGACTAACACGGTGAGGCCGAACAGCGCGCCCACAAACACCAGCGAGAGGTGATGGCCGACGCCGAGGCCGAGCACCAGCGCGAACCCGATCAGATTGTTGCGCGAAGGGCGTTGCCAGATGCGCATCAAAAACAGCACCAACAAGGCTGTGAACAGCGCGGTCAGGCTGCGAATATTGGTGGTGGTGGCCTGGGCCCAAAAGGTGGTGCTGGTGCCGAGGGCCAGCGCGGCCACGGCCATGGCAAGCCCTATTGTCGAGCGCGGCGCGTCAGAACCCGGCGTGCGTTGACGCGCTGCACCGGCATTGTGTGCCACACTCCCGCCCACCACGGCCAGCGTCAGGGCCGAGGCCACCACCGACAAGAATGTGACGCGCGCAAACGGCGACCCGACTGGCACCTGTGCAAACAACCAGCCCAGCAGCGTAAACAATGGATAGCCCGGCGGGTGTGGAATTGTCAGGGTGATGGCGGCCAGTTGAAACTCACCACTATCTGCCGGCTGCACATCCGCGTTCATCGTCCACAGATAAAGGGCCAGAGCGGAAAGGCAAAAGGCAAAAGGCAGAAGGCAAAGTCCGCGACCTATTTTGCCTTCTGCCTTTTGCCTTTTGTCTTCCTCTTTACCGTTTGGCTTCATTTGCGGTTTGTCTCAACACGGCCAGGGTCTCAAACGCCGTGCGCTGCCAGGTGAACTGGGCGGCTTGTATGAGGCCGCGCTGGCGCATTCGGTCGTGGTAGTCGTCCTCGCTGCACAGGGCAATCGTGGCACCGGACATGCGGCGGGCATCCATCGGCTCGGTGAGGATTGCGGCGTTGCCCACCACTTCGGGAATGCTGCTGGCGTTGCTGCCGATGACGGGCGTGCCGCAGGCCATGGCTTCTAATACAGGCAAACCAAAGCCTTCGTAGGTGGAGGGAAATAGGAACACGCGCGCGCCGGCCAGCACCGCCGGTTTGTCGTCCTCGTCCACCCGGCCGATGAAGCGCACTACATCCTGAATCTCCAGCGCCGCGGCCATCTGCCCCAGCGTCACGCGTTCACCGTCGCTAGTGGTGGCCATTTGCTCGGCGGTGCCATTCATCACCAATGGAAAATCATCGCCGATGGGATCGCCGCACCAGGTGTAGATCTGCATCACGGTCTCGATGTTCTTGCGAGAGTCGTAGCCACCCAAATACAGCGTGTAACGCTCGGGCAGGGCATATTTCTCCTGCACCCGCCACAACTCCTCATCAGAGATGGCCGGCTGAAAGCGCGGCTCGGCCGCCAGCGGCACCACTGTAATGCGCGATTCCGGCACCGGCAAGTGCTTCAGAATATCCTGCTTGCTGTGTTCGCTATCGGTGAGAATGGCGCTGGCCGCTCCCGCCCCGGCCCGCACCAGGGCCGAGTAAGCGCGATGTTTGAAGTTGCCGCGATAACTCGGCAGCGCGAGTGGAATCACATCGTGAATGGTCGTGACGACCGGCACCTCGCTTTGCAGCGGCGGCCCCCAGTAGGGCACAAACGCCACATCGGCCTTCATGCGTTTGGCCGCGCGCGGGAAGTCGATCTGCTCGAAGCGCACTTTGGCCAGGTCGCCACGCGCTGCCGCCGGCGGCGTCACCCATTCCAATTGCACATCCTGCGCCACCTCGGACAGGGCTTGCAACAGGTTGCGGGTGTATTGGCCGCTGCCGGTGGTGACGGCATCGGCAAACCAGGCGTTCACGGCAATTTTCATGGTTTAGTGATTTTAAGATTTTCACCACGAAGACACGAAGAACCACATAGGCCTCAAAGTGTCTTCTTTCCAATACTTTGTGTCCTTCGTGTGATCTTTGCGTCTGCGTGGTGAAAATCTTCTCTTAATCAACCCGCGTAAAAGGCCGGCGACACTTTGCCGTTGCGCATGGCTTCGCGGAAGATGTCAATGGTCTCGGCTACAGCAGCGTTGATGTCGCGCTTGGGCACGCCGCCGATTGGCGCGAGTAGTGTCTCCAACGGCGTGCCGTCCATCGCCTCGGGGAAGGGCAGTTGCTTCTCGTCGAACGTGACCTTGCCCTTCATCTCGGGCACAGCCTGTTCGATGGCGCTGACGATGGTGTCCATGCGCAACACGTGGCCGGGCGTGTTGTAGGCCTCGAACCCGGTGAAGGGAATGTTGGCGCAGGCGATGAAGGTCCTGGCCGTGTCATCGGCATACTCGTAGTCGCTGCGGCCGCCATACGGAATGTGGAACGACTGGCCCACAGCGGCCGCGAACATGGCCTTGGTCGGTGACGAGGTCATGCCCTGATCGCGCCCCGGCCCATACACGATATAGGGGCGTAGGCCAATGGACGAGACGCCGTTTTCCTTGAAGTAGACCCGGGCGGTGCCTTCGTTGGCCAGCTTGTACACGCCGTAGAGCGTGGCGGGGTGGCCGGTTGCATCAGCGGCCACCGCTTCACCGGGTTTGGCGTCATCGACATCGAACACGGCCGCGCTGCTGGCGAAGACGATGCGCTGGACGTGGCCATTACTACGCCTGGCGGCCTCGAACACATTCACTGTGCCAACCACATTCACCTGCGCGCCGAGCACAGGATTGGCCCGGCAAAACGGCACTTGCAGGCCGGCCAGATGAATGACGTGGCTGATGCCGCTGTCGTTGACCACGGCCTCGACCTGCTTGAAATCGGTGATGTCGCCCTGCACAAATTTCACCTGGCCCAGCTCATCGTCGCTCATGATGAGCTTAAGGCGCTGCCGGTCGGTGCCGAGGTCGAACACCACCACGGGGGTGCCGGCCTGCACCAGATTGCGAACCGCCCACGCGCCGATGCAGCCGAGCGCGCCAGTGACTAGAAATGTTTGACTCATGATTGATCAAGTCTAGCGTCCGGAGCGCTTTAAGCGCTCCGGACGCTGAGATGGTTAAAACACCTTGAAATAAGTCTCGAAACAGCGCGCAGGATCGACTTGCAAAGCGATCTCGTGCCGGCCATTCGCGTTCGGCACAAAGTCGGTTTTGCCGGCCAGCGTCTCGTCCTTGAGCTCGACCGTGACATCGCCGCGCACAAACCCGCACACATCGTCCTCGAAAATGGTCATGGCCGCCAGTGGGTCGTGGAAGTGCATGAATTTGGCGCGCTGAAACCATTCCTCGGAGAAGTCCATGACCGGATGCAGCAGCTTGTATTTGCTGAATTGCTCCTTCACCTGGGCCGAGTCCAGCGCCACTTTCAGGGTCACATCCAGACCCATCGAGCGATGTTGCGGCACCTGGGCCGCGGCACGATACACGATCTCGGTGGCCACCGGATCGAGAATGGCATTCCACTCGCGCCGGCCACGCTGGCGCGACTCGGGCGCAATGTGGTCGTCGCTGAACGCGCCGCACATCAGCACCAGGCTTTTGAGCAGCGCCGGGATTTCGGGGTCGACCTTAAATAGCAGCGCCACATTGGTCAGCGGCCCAATCGCCAGCAGCGTCACCTCACCGGGGTATTTGCGAATGGTCTGGCGCAGAAACTCCACGGCCTGGCCGTGAGGAAACTCAGTCTCATGCGGCCACTTAGATAAGGTTGGGGCATGTTGGGCAATGGGTTGCTGCTGCGGGATGATAAACGGTGTGTCGCAGCCGGGGTAAATGGGCACATCCTTGCCGGCCACTTTGCAAATGGCGCTGGCAATCATGGCGCGCTCCACCGGCTGGCCGCTCACCGTGGTAATGCCAAGCAGCTCGCACCTGGGCTGGGCCAGCAGATAGGCCAGACACACGGCGTCGTCGATGTCGGAGCCAATGTCCGTATCCAAAAGAACTTTGATGGGCATGATGCTGCCAGTATAAGAACCTATTTGCAACGGTGCAAAGATGACGCGGGTATTCACACTTGACCAGGGCCGGCGTGAAAGGATGAAGATGTGAAGATGTGAAGATGTGATGGTGTGATGAAAGCCTCTAAAATGGCTGGGTGAGCGAACGAAAGAGCACCAGCCGGAAGGTTTATGCAGTGGCTCGTGGCCGAACCCCCGGCATTTACGACGAATGGAGTGTCGCCGAGCCGCAGATCAGAGGCTTTGCCGGCGCAGTCTACAAAGGCTTTGCACAATTGGACGAGGCTGTAGTGTGGTACCGCGAGAAGGCGCAGCAGGAGCCGCAACTGTTTCTCCAGCGTCAGTCCATTGGGGCCGCTGCGGGCTCGGCTGAGCCCGCGGCCCAACCCCCAGCAGTAGCCTCATTTGCAGCCAGACAAGCTGCCTATCTGGCCGAGGGGAAAGTAGTCATCTTCACAGATGGCGGAGCGGACCCAAACCCAGGGCCGGGCGGCTATGGCGTGGTGATGTTGTTTGGCGAACGCGGCCAGCACCGCAAAGAGCTGAGCGGGGGCTTTCGGCGCACCACCAATAACCGCATGGAGATCACGGCCTGCATTCAAGCGCTGCTGACCCTGAATCGAAACAGCGACGCCGTGATCTTTACCGACTCGCGCTACCTGGCCGACACGATCGAGAAAGGCTGGGCCGTGCGCTGGCGCAAAAATGGCTGGATGAAGCCGGACAAGACGCCGGCCGTGAATGCCGATCTGTGGGCGCGGATGTTAGACCTGCTCGACCAGCACACCGTTTCGTTTGTGTGGGTGAAAGGCCACGCCGGCACGCGCGAAAACGAGCGCTGCGACTGGCTGGCCACTCAGGCCACTCACGAGCCTCATTTGCCGGTGGATGAGGGGTTTGGGGGGCTGCGGGCGAGTAGCGGCTAGCTGCTATCCAGCCGCTACTCTCTTACATCTCTACGGACTCGCTTTCGCAGCGGCTTGAATGCGCTTCTGCTGTTGCAGGAAGGCCAGCACGGCCATGGCTTCCTGAATGTCCTCGACGCTGACTAGGCCCAGATAGGTGGTGCCGTTGTAGACGGCGGCAATTCTGGCAGTGCGCTCGCCCATCAACTCGCGCACCTCGTCCAGCGTTTTGGCCGCCTCAACTTTGAGCACATCGCGGTTCATGATCTCGGAGACATATAGATCAGTGGGATGGGTGGCCAGCGTGCGCAG
>JBBQST010000081.1:0-11980 GCA_038213625.1 Thermoflexales bacterium | reverse complement strand
CCATCGAGCGTGGCAAACAAATGCTGTTTCAGCCGAATTGGAAGGACGCCTTCAAATTTGAGAACGTGATGCGCGAAGTGAAGGCGATTACGGAGGCGGGGAAATAGTGGCTGGCTGCTAGCGGCTGGCTGCTGGCGGCTGGCTGCTAGCGGCTGGCTGCTAGCGGCTGGCGGCTAGCGGCTGGCGGCTGATTACGTTTTACGAACGACTAGCAACTAATATCTAACGACTCCTATGCGTCAAAAACTTTGGTCCTGGTTGTGGGTGGTGTTGGGCGCGTTGTACTTTGTGGTGCCGCTGTATGCCACTGCCGATTTCTCATTGCGCGCCCAAAAGGGCGTGTTGAGTTTGCGCGCGTATGAGAACGTGTTCAAAGATCCCAAATTCGCGGAGTCGTTTCTGTTCTCGCTGCAGATGGCGGTGCTGACGATTCTGGTCAGTCTGATTTTGATTGTGCCCACGGCCTACTGGGTGCAGTTGCGGCTGCCCAAGCTGCGGCGGGTGATGGAGTTCCTGACCCTGTTTCCATTTGTGGTGCCGGCAGTGGTGCTGGCGTTCGGCCTGATCCGCATCTATAGCCGGCCGCAACTGGGCGGGCTGTTGCCACCGTTGCTCAACACACCGGCCCTGCTGGTGGCCAGCTACATGGTGCTGGCATTGCCCTATGTCTATCGTGCGACGGACACCGGCCTGCGCGCCATCGACGTGCACACGCTGACCGAGGCCGCGCAAAGTTTGGGGGCCGGTTGGGCCACTATTTTGTTTCGGGTCATCTTCCCCAATTTGCGAGTGGCACTGCTCAGCGGCGCATTTCTGACCTTCGCCACCGTCATGGGCGAGTTCACCCTGGCCTCGCTGCTGGTGAAGCCGGCGTTCGGCCCGTA
This sequence comes from Thermoflexales bacterium, assembly GCA_038213625.1. Classification (GTDB taxonomy): domain Bacteria; phylum Chloroflexota; class Anaerolineae; order J036; family Brachytrichaceae; genus JANMVQ01. The sequence goes on along the minus strand of JBBQST010000081.1, from coordinate 11,096 downwards.
TATGCAATTGCTGGCCAGCAGCAAAGTCTATGAACCCAGCGCCATCGCCGTCATCAGCTTCTCGCTCACCTGGGCTTGCATCGGCATCATTCAACTCGTGGGCCGCCGCTCGCCGGGGCAGGCGCAGTTGGCAGCAACGAAATAGCAGATGGTTGCTAGCGGCTAGCGGCCAGCAGCCATCCAAAATTCTTCAGCAGCGCAAGATAAACACATGGCATTTCTAGAACTCACTCACATTCGCAAAGAATTCGGCGGCGCCAACAAGGCGGTGGCCGTGCGCGACTTTAATCTTCAGGTGCAGAAGGGCGAGTTTGTGTCGTTCCTGGGCACTAGCGGCTGCGGCAAGACAACGACGTTGCGCATGATCGCGGGCTTCGAGACGCCGACACAGGGCACCATCACCATCAATGGCAAAGATGTGACATCGGTGCCGCCGAATAAACGCAACGTCGGCATGGTGTTTCAGTCGTACGCGCTGTTTCCCCACATGAGCGTGAGCGACAACATCGCCTTCGGCCTGAAGATTGCGCGGCAATCGTCGAGCGACATGAAGCAGCGGGTGAGCGAAATGTTGCAGTTGATTGGGCTGGAGCAGATGGGCAGCCGCTATCCGCACCAGCTCTCCGGCGGCCAGCAACAACGCGTGGCCCTGGCCCGCGCCATCGCCATTCGCCCGCAGGTGTTGCTGCTCGACGAACCGCTCTCGGCGCTGGATGCCAAAATCCGGGTCAGTCTGCGCGAGGAGATTCGCGGCATTCAAAAGCGGTTGAACATCACCACGATCTATGTCACCCACGATCTGGAGGAGGCGCTGTCGCTGTCCGATCGCGTGGTGGTGATGAACGCGGGCAACATCGAGCAAGTCGGCACGCCATTCGAGATTTACAACTTCCCGGCCACGCCCTTTGTAGCCTCGTTCGTCGGCACCCTGAACCAGCTCAAAGCCACGGTCCGCGACGCGCACACGATTGTGTTCGAAGGGCAAACGCTACAGGTGGCAGAGCCAATTGCGCAGAAGCCGGGTGAAGTGGTCGATATCGCCATCCGGCCCGAGATGATCCTGCTCACCCACACCGGCCAGGGCAACGCCCTCAAAGCCCGTGTAACCGAGATCACCTTTTTGGGTGCCGTGGTGCGCGTACAGCTCAAGGCCGGCCAGACCGTATTCGATCTCGATGTCTTCAACAACCCCAACCTTAAATTGCCAGAAGTCGGCAGCGAAGCCACAGTCAGTTTCGCGCCGGAAGCGGTGAGGGTGATGGGAGGAGTTGTTAGTTCTTAGTGATTAGTTGTTAGTAGGTACCACATCACTGACTTAATGCTCTGTTACTAAAAACTAAACACTAAAAACTCAGTCCTAATCAATCCTATACCCCACCCCTCGCACCGTCTGCAAACGATCCGGCTTGGCGGGGTCTTTCTCGATCTTTTCGCGCAGCCAGCGAACGTGCACATCGACGGTTCGGGGGTCACCGTTGAAGTCATAGCCCCAGATTTGGGTGATGAGATATTCGCGGGTGAGCACGGCCCCTTTGTTGCGCAACAGGGTCGTGAGCAGCTCAAATTCCTTGTGGCTCAATTTCACTTCGGTGGTGCCCAGATACACCCGCCGCGAAATCAAATCCACTTCCAAGTCGCCACTTTGCAATTTGTTGCCGACCCGGCGCGGCGAACGGCGCAGGGCGGCTCGCACACGCGCGGTCAGCTCGGGCAGGCTGAACGGCTTCACCACATAGTCGTCGGCGCCGTTGTCGAGGCCGATCACGCGGTCCACCTCGCTGCCGCGCGCGGTCAGCAAAATGATGCCCATATCGCTCTCGCGGCGCAAAATCCGGCAGATGGACAGGCCGTCCATGCCCGGCAGCATCACATCCAGCAGCACCAAGTCGGGTTGCACACGCCGGGCCAGCTCCAAGGCTTCATCGCCACGCAACGTCGTTGTCACGGCATAGCCCTCACTCTCCAGATGCTGCGCCAGCATATCCAGCACCACCGGCTCATCTTCAACAATCAAAATCTTCGACATCTTTGTTTTAGCGCTTTGCGGGTCGGGCTGTGAAGCGTGTGATGAGTGGGATGAGTGGGATGAATGCGTTGAATTGCCCCCATTTGATCCAATACTAAAAATTTCTGGTTCCATATCCCGGCTCAGGTAGTAATCCATTCGGACTGGCTTAAGCATTGGCCTTGGGTTCGGCTTTTGGGCCTGTGTTCTTGGGCGGCTTGTAATCTTTTAATTCACCCGTTGCCGCAAAAATGACGCGCTCGCACAGGTTGGTCACGCGGTCGCCGATGCGCTCCAGGTTGTGGGCCACCCACAACAAATACGTGGCACCGGTGATGGTTTTGGCTTCGGCCATCATGTAGGTGAGCAACTCACGCAGCACCTGTTGATACAGCGCATCCACTTCATCATCGCGTTCGGCCACCCGCCGGGCCATGTCCGCATCCAGCTGAATATAGGCATCCAGCGAGGCATGGATCATCTCGTTCACGATCATCTGCATGCGAGGAATATCGATCAGCGGCTTGATGAGCGGCTCGCCACCCATGCGAATGACAATCCTGGCGATGCCGGCGGCATGATCGGCCATGCGCTCCAACTCCACGGCCATGTGCATGGCCGCGAGAATGGCGCGCAAATCGCTGGCCGCTGGCGATTGGGTCGCCATCGTGCGCAGACATTCATTCTCGATCTTGTAGCGCAGCGCATTCACCCGCTCATCCACTTCGGTGATCTGGTGCGCCATGCCTAGGTCGCGCGCTTTCAGCGCCGTCACCGAGCGCGCAGTTTGCTCCTCGACCAGACTGCCCATGCGCAATATGTCGTCGCGAATAATGCGCATTTCCTGATCCAAAAGTGCGCGGGGATGGAGATAAGTTGACATTGCTGGTTGCGAGTTGAAGGCTGCTGGCGATTAGCGGCTAGCTGCTAATCGCCAGCAGCCTTTAGCCAAATCTTCCACTCACATAGTCTTCAGTTCGTTTGTCGCTGGGTTTGGTGAAGATTTTCTGGGTCTCATCAAACTCAATCATTTCGCCGGCCCGGTCTGGGCGCATCATCAGCATGGCGGTGTAGTCGCTGGCGCGCGCGGCCTGCTGCATGTTGTGGGTGACAATCACGATGGTGTAACGCGTCTTCAACTCCTGCATCAGCTCTTCCACTTTGATGGTGGCCACGGGGTCGAGGGCCGAGCACGGCTCGTCCATCAAAATCACTTCCGGCTCCACCGCAATGGCGCGCGCAATGCACAACCGCTGTTGCTGGCCACCCGACAGGGCCGTGCCGCTTTGCTTCAGCTTATCCTTGACCTCTTCCCACAATGCCGCTCCGCGAAGGCTCTTTTCGACCACCTCGTCCAACTCACCCTTGGTCATCCGGCGGGTCAGCCGCACACCGTAAGCCACGTTGTCGTAGATGGATTTTGGGAAGGGGTTGGGCCGCTGAAACACCATGCCCACCCGGCGTCGCACGGCCACCGGGTCCACATCGGACGCATAGATATTCTGGCCCTCCAGTTCAATCTCGCCTTCAACCCGGGCCGTCGGCACCAGCTCGTTCATCCGATTGAGCGAACGCAACAATGTGCTTTTGCCGCTGCCCGAAGGGCCAATCAGTGCGCTGATCTTGTTCTCATACACCGGCATCGTCACTTCATACACGGCTCGAAAGTTACCGTAATACACCGATAAATCTTTGAGCGTCATTTTGGTCGGTCCGGCCGCGGCTCCAGTTCTGTCGTTGTTCGCCATGAATTTGTCCTGTCTTTGTCCTGTCTAATGTAATACGCAATGAGTGTTATCTCAATATGTTTTCCATGTTAAGTCCGCGTTAAACCTTGCGGCGCTGAAAGTTCTCAATGCAAGTTGCCGCCTTCGTACGAAACCCATGTAAAACAGATTAGGAGTCATAGACGCAGGCTTCAAAAGCCTACAGGGTCTGCACGGCCACAAATGCATCAGGCTCGGCCGCAGCCACCAACGGGTTGCGCAAAGGCTTGCCGAACAGGGCCGACTCGACCTCAAACACATCTCCAGGTTGCGTCTTGACACCGGCTGAAACGCTCAGGGCCGATGCGCCGAAGAAGTGGATGTGCACATCACCAGGCTGCCGAAAGTGGGCGTATTTGAAGTGGTGGTGCTCCATGTTGGCGATGGAGTGCGACATGTTCGCCTCGCCGGTGGTGATGGTATCGGTCCACAGCGTCTGGCCGTCGCGCACAATTCGCACGGTGCCGCGCACATCGTCCGGCAGCGCGGCGTCGGGTGAATCCGCAATCAGCACCTCCGGCCCAAATGAGCACGCACGCAACTTGGAGTGAGCGAGATATAAATAATTTTGACGCTCCAACACATGATCACTGAACTCATTGCCCAGTGAAAACCCAACCCGCAGCACATTACCCGTTTCACCAATGATGTAGAGGCCGGTCAACTCGGCCTCCTCACCGCCATCCAGGGCAAAGGCCGGCAGGGGCAATGGGTGTTCCGGTGGCACCACCCAGCGGCCATCACCCTTGTAGAACCATTCGGGTTGGGCGCCGATCTTGCCCCTGCCAGGTTTGCCACCCTGCACGCCCGACTCAAACATCAGCAGCGAATCGCTCTTCTTGGCCGGGTCCGTCTGCACATGCATGGCATTGCGAGCCATGGCGCTGCCCAGGTGATTCAGGCCGGTGCCGCTCAAAATCATGTGGGCGGGATCGGGATGATCCAACGGCGTGAGCACGCGCTTTGCGTCGATAAGATTGGCGTAGGGCACCGTGGCTGTGCCGAGCCGCGCGTGGGCCAGCGCAGCCAATGATGTGTGAGTCCGGTCCGCGTCCATGGCCAGGGCATAGATGGACGGCGCATCCACCAGCCGAAGCGCATTGCCATTGTCGATGGGCATGCCGACGGCGCGGTCACCGTGGTCGGTCAAAAATTGAACGAGTCGCATATGCCGTGCATTTTGCGGGTGGATTAACCCGGTGGCAAACGACGTTACTTCCAGGACAAAGATCGGTTGCATCTGGTATGCCACTCATTGTGTCTCAGCGTTCAGCATCACGTGCGTGATGACCTGGATCCTTCGGGTGGCACAGATTGAAGCCAGGCGCGCCTTAGTTTCCTGCACCACCACCTAAAGGGCAATGGCATTGAAGTCAGGGGGCGTGATAAGCATCCTGAGCGGAACGCGCCTGGCAACTGCGAGGAATTCACCAGCCAAACAGCGCGTGCAGTCGAAGGAGCGCGCTTGACCGTAGAGGCCTTTGTCTAGCATAGCACGCGTCCTTCGACTGCACGCGCAGATCAACTCAGACTCCACGCCTGGTACCAAGCGCGTTCCGCTCAGGATGCTTATCATTTGTGTTAATTCAATGCCATTGCCCTAAAGGGTCTGACTCGTGCAAGCCATTCCTGCAGAGGCGGGTCATTCGCGCGCGATGATGGGCATGAAGTAGGGCTGGTTCACCTGCAACCACTGCGCGGTCACCGGCCCCCAATTGCCGCTGACATTTTGGCCGCGCACAAACAAGGTGTGCCGGCCCACACTCAACCCACTGGTGTCCAAAGTAGTCTGGGCGGTCTCACTCACCGTGTTGAACCCGCCATCCAGCGCTTGCAGGCTGATCGGCGTGCCGCCGGCCCACGGCGGGGTGTCGATGTAGAGCTCGGTGGCGCTGATGGGCTGCACGACGGGCCGGCCAACGCTGCCGCTGGTGTTGCCGAGCCGACTATCGTCCACCAGCGCGCGCACGATCACGGACTGGCCCTGCCCCACGGCCAGGCTGCTCAGCGTCGGCGTCAGCGTGGTTGGCCCCAACGCGGTCGCATACGGCTGGCGCGCACTCTTGGCCGCATAGAGCAATGCACCCTTGTTGTTGGGCCAAAAGAGGCCGTCTACGCAGTTGTAGGGTGGCGTAAAGCCGCCACACCCGCCGCCCACCGGCCCCACCTCAAACGTAAAACTGGCGACGCCCAGGGTGCCGTAAGTGAAATCATCAGTGGTGCCGCTGGTGGCATAGAGCGTCTCCGGGCCGGTGCCGGTGATGTATTGGTTGAAGTGGCTCATCCGAAATGCCAGCGCGCGCAGGCCGGCATCATTGGGGGCCGCAGTAAACGTGTAACCCCACGGCAGCAACACCAGATTGGCATAGCTGTGCAGGGTCACGAGGGTGCCGGTGGTGGTGATCGGCGCGGTATCCGTGATGTTGGGGCCGCGTTGATCGAGGAAGAGCTGGCTGAAAAGGGTCTCCAATGCCGATTGCTCTGGCTCGCTGCCAGCACTGATGCCGGGAAAGGTCTGGGCGCATGGGCTGAAACTGACGCCGACGGTGCCCCATTGAAAGTTCGCGTTGCGATTCAAGTCCACGCCCCGGTGATTTTGATTGGGATCGGTGGGCTGGCCGGCACAATTGCCCATCGTGTCGTTGGCATTCTTGCGCTGCAAATAGGGGGCATTGCCGCCTTGTTCCACGATGGCGCGGCCGTCGGGGTTGACCACCGGCACCACCCACATTTCATTGTGGTCGAGCAGGGCCGTGATATCGGGATCGACGCCATACGAATTCACCAATAGATCGATCCAGCGCCAGGCCAGCTCGGACGTGGTCAGTTCGCGGGCATGAATCGCCGCCATCAAAAAGAAGCGCGGCTTGTCGGTGTTGGGCGATAACGCACAATCGCCGGCGCGCAGTTGGGTGATGCAAAGGGCTTTCAGAGCGAAGCCACCCAGCCCCTGCAACCTGCGCCACGACTGGCCATACACGACCACCTGGGCCAGCTCGGCGTGAGCCACCACCACGGCGTCCAGATGTTGCTCATGCTCGGCCACGCTGCGGTAGCCGTTGAAAAAGGTTTGTGGCCGCTGTGCGCGCGACTGCGGGCGAATGGTCTGGGCCACACTCACCGTAAATCCTTGAGCGACGAGTTGAGCTTGAACCGCCTCATCACCCATGACAAACAATGCGTTGCCCTCACGTGCCTCCAACACATCCCAACCGCCAGTCAGAAGGCGCGCCGCATCAGCCGGCGTGTTCAGCCTCACTCGCAACACGAGTAGTGTTGGGGTGGTCTCTGTCGGCGGCACAGTCTGGCTGCTGGCCACGGGCGGCAAACCCAGCACCAGCGACATCACCAGCAAAAGCAACGCGACGGCGCTTCGGGACATTCGAATAGGGGTCTTGGGCATCTTCAGGAAAAATAAATGGAGCCGAGGTCCAGCGACTTCGGCTCCATGTGAACGATCTGGGCGGAGGTGCCGCGCGGGTGCGTGGCGCTACTTGGTGACCAGAGTCGCGCCCGCAGCCAGTGCAACGAAGCCACCCACGCTGACCAACCCGATCAACACGACAGCGGCACCCATGATGATTTTGTAAACGTTGCCGCGGAAGTAATCCGTGGTGATCTGGCGCAGGCCATTCAGGCCGTGCAACATGGCCAGCCCCAGAATGACGGCATAGTAAGCGCGCCAGATGATGTTCTCGAAGGTGATGGCCTTGCCGGTCTCACCCCAACGCAACACGGTGTCACCCACCTGAATGTTGTGCGTGCCGATGATCAAGTGTTGCATCCAAAAGTGGCTCAGCGACAGGAAGACCAGCGCCAGGCCGCTGTAGCGCATGAACATCCAGGCAATGCGTTCAAAGTTGTTGCGGGCCTTGGGCAACGGCTTGATTTGTCGGACAGTTCGGCCGGTAGGTGCAGGAATGGAAGCCATGAAATTCTCTCCAGTTAAACAGCGCTATTTGGCCATGAACACACTAATCGAATGCGCGGCCATGATCAGAATCGTCGGCAGGGCCAGTAAGGCAGTGATGATGAGCGCCCACTTGGTCGCCACTTCCTGCTTGTCCCACAACTGGGGCCGCAGCTCCAGAATGGCGATACGAGTGCCGTTGACGGCATGAAAAATCAGACAGGCCGCCAGTGCCAGTTCGCCGATGGAAAAGAGCGGCGTTTTGTAGGTCTCCAGCATGAACTCGTGCAACTCGGGGTTGAAGTAGGCATTGCTCATGCCAAAGACATGCAGGACGAGAAACAGCAGGATTCCAATGCCGCTGACCCGGTGAGCCACCCACATCCATTGTTGCGTTTTGCCCTGGTAGCGAATGCTATCGCGTACCGTGTTAATAAGAGGATCCAACATCTTTTGCGATCTCCAAACAATTGTTATAGAAAACTTTGTAACGATCAGGTGATCAGTCTTTTGATCAGCCTTTCAGAAATGAGTTTACAACCAACTCCTTAAATTATCCCAGCCTCAGATGAATCGGCAAATTTGTGCAGGAGTGAAATTGCGTTGGAAGAGAGTGGGCGCTGGATATTGCACGCGCTGAAGGGTTTGAGCCGCTGGCACGGGTCGAGGCGGCTGCGCTCACTAAGGCGCAAGCAGTGTGGCGGTGGCCGGCGGCACCGGCGTGGCCGTGGCAGCGGGCACGGTTGGTGTGGGCGTGCGGGTGGGTGGCGCGGTGGCGCGGGTGGTCGGCCGCTCAGTGGGTGATGGCGTCTCGGTCGGCGTGGGCTCCAACGTCGGCTCCAGCCCCACCGTCCCGCTCAGCACCGTTGTGTCCGAGATGATTCCGGCAGCGGCCAGCGCCGTGGTGGTGGCATCGACCTCACTCACGTTCGTGTCGCGTTGCAGGTTGAGATACAGCACCGCCGCCAATGCCGCCAGCACTACCAGCACCGTCGCCAACAATCCCAGCACAATTGCCGTGCGAGCGCGCCGATCCTGCGTGGGATTTGCGACCACGGCCTTTTCAAATGCCAGTGCAAATTCGCCGGCACTGCGGTAGCGCTGCTGGAGGTCCTTGGCCAATGCGCGCCCAATCACGTTGGCAATGTTGATCGGGATATTGGGGTTAAACGCGCGCACACTGGGCGGAGGCATCTGCTGGTGCATCTCCAGCACGCGGGTGTCGCCGGCCCCGTCAAATGGAGGGCGGCCGGTCAACGCCTCGAACGCGACCACGCCCAACGAATACACATCGCTTTGCGGCGTCGCCACCTGCCGTTTGGCCTGCTCCGGCGACATATAGCGCGGCGTGCCAGCCCGCACCCCGGCCGGCGTGGGAATCGCGTGATCCTGGTTCAGATACGCCACGCCAAAGTCGCTGAGATAAGGATGCCAGATCTTTTTGGTGGTGTCGACCAGAATGTTACTGGGCTTGATATCGCGGTGGATGATGCCCTTTTTGTGGATGGCGTCCAACCCATTCGCAATGCCTTTGATCACGGGCAACAACTGCTCCGGAGTCAGCCGGCCCTGATCGGCCAGAATGTAGCTCAATGATTTGCCCTCGATGAACTGCATGGCGAAATAGGGGTAGCCGTCGATGTTGCCGCTGTCATAGACCTCGACAATGTGGGGATGCGGCAAATGCAGCTTGGGCTCGCGCTCGAACCGCCAGCGCGCCACCCGGTCGTCCAACAGCTCCGGTGAAATCACCTTGAGCGCCACCGTGCGGCGCTTGCCGTCGCGCGCGCGATAGACCGTGCCCATGCCACCGCTGCCCAGCGTGGACGAAATTTGGTACGGGCCGAATGCTTCAGGCATGATGGGATTGTCTGTGTAGAGCCATATTCCGCTGGAACGTCTCTACGGCAGAAAGACGTTCCAGCGCAACAGCTCTACTTCACGATGAACTGGCCCTGCAATGCCGGCTCAGTGTTGTTGTCCAACAAGAGTTGAAACGAATAGGTACCAGCCTTGTTGCCTTGAACGGTGGACAGCCGAAAGATGCCATAGCTCGGCGTAATGTCGCGCGAGTTGGAGGCACAACGGCCGCCACGCACGGTGCATTGGTCGGGCGTGCCGGTGCGCCGGCCATTCTTGAACCACACCACCTGCAACCGTGTGCCATCGACGATGGCCGGGACCGTCCAGGCCACATACACATTGGGTGTGTTGACGGCGAAGGTGTCCTGGTTGCTGGCGCAGATGCTGCCGCTGATCTGGCTACAGAATGCCGCTGCATTATTGGACCCGGCCAGTGTTGCGGCGCTGTTGGCCTGTGGATCAGGGGTGGGCGATACAGCCGGCGCCACAGGCACAGCCGTGTTGGCCGGTGCTGGCGGTGCCGTATCTCCCAACAATGTGGGCGTGGGTTGAGGTCCGCCGACCGCACCAGATGTGGCAACGGGCGCAGTTTGCGCAGCCGAGGTCTGGGCGCCAACTGCCGCGGCCGTTGGCGGGGCTGCCGGACGACGCGTCGCGGCTACAGTCGGTGGCGGCATGGGCGAGGGCTCGACCGTGGGCACAGGCTCTGGCATGGGTTCAAGAATGCCACTGAGTGCGACTGCCAACCCAATCAGCAGCACGCCAACAATGCCACCCACGCCAGCCAATACCTTGGGCAACATATCCGGCGCGAGCAGGCGTTGAATCAAGGGCGGCTCGGGCAGGTCGCCCACCACCACCACGGTGATGTTATCCACCCCACCCGCCGCGTTGGCGGCCTTCACCAGTAAATCTGCCGATTCTTTGGCTTTCGGTTTGGCCAGCAGCGTCAAAATCTTGTCGTCGGGCAGCATGTCCCACAGGCCGTCGCTGCACAGCAACAGCCGGTCGTTGAGCTGCCAGTCGAAGCGTTGCACATCGGGCTCGGGCGAGGCTTGCGGCTGGCCGATGGCGCGGGTGACGGCGCTGCGCAGTGGGTGGCCCTTGGTTTCGCTCGGCTTCAACACACCGGCAGCCACCTGCTCGGCCACCCACGAGTGGTCCTTGCTGAGCTGTTTGAGCTGGCCATTGCGCACGCGGTAGCAGCGCGCATCGCCAACATTGGCCACAAACACCTCGTCGCCGCGCACCACGGCCGCGACCATGGTGCTGCCCATCTGGGCATGATCAGCGTTGCGCTGTTGCTCTTCAGTCACCTTGAGCTGGCTCTGTTGCACCGAGAAGCGCAATCCGGCCATGATGTCCTGGGCCGACTTGGAGCCGTCGCTGTAATAGCTCTCGCCCATGGTGCGAGCCACGATGTCGGCGGCCACATCACCGGCGTGGTAACCGCCCATGCCGTCGGCCACGACAAACAGCTGCCCCTTTTTCTCGATGGCGCGCAGGTCAAACGATTCTGGCGCAACCCAGAATCGGTCTTCGTTCACCGATC
>JBBQST010000080.1:0-12148 GCA_038213625.1 Thermoflexales bacterium | reverse complement strand
CCCTACAACAACACTGAGGCCGATTGGTTGCGCACCGGCATTCCTCGCGAGCGATATGACATTCCCTTCCGCAAAGACCTGAGCAACTGGCCCAGTGTCAAGGAGAACCTGGACACGCTCTATGGCCTGTGGTTGTGGTCCAAAAACACCGGCGATTGGTCTTATGCGTGCAGCAATACCAGTGAGGTCAAGGCGCTGTATAACGAAACAAAGGGCAACCTGCGCTACTACGCAGATCTATCCGGCCTGATCGGCTATGCCCGTCTGGCACAGGGTCTGGTGACGCAAAGTTGCGCGGGATGGACAGCGGCCGATGTCACCGCCGCCCAACAGACCGCCGTCAGCGGCCTGACCACCGGCCTCAGCTTCACGACCTATCGCGACCGGGCCAAGGACGACTACCTGGACCCGCGCGACAAGAATACCGGCTGGTCGCTGCCTGTGTTCTTCGGCCTCACCCCCGAAGTCGGCCTGTATCTCAGCGAGAAGTTCAATGATGCCGCTCGTGAGGAAGTGCTGAGCAAGCAGAGCAGCACGGCCATGCCGCAATGGTATTTCACCAAGGGCGGCGTGCAGGGTGAGGAAGGCGAAACCTCATACCTGGGCCCGCAAACAGCCTGGTCGCACTTCCTGGCCCGCGCCTACATCACCAAAGACGCGAATGCCACCTTGCGCAAGTGGCTCGACCGGCCGTGGGCCAAGGGCGATCTCTACTCCATCCAGAAGATCGTCGCGGTGATTCAAGCGCCATAAGAAGCGGCTGGCTGATGGTGGCTGGCTGATGGCGGCTAGCGGCTAGACGCTTCTCCTCTCACTCAAAACCGCCTTCGATTTTCAGGGTCGAAGGCGGTTTTTGGGTTGTCCGCCGACAATAATAGAGCGGAAGGTGCGCTCAACCAGCCGCTCATGGCCCAACGTCTACTCCAAATACCAACATGAAGCCAGATCTCTCCATCATCATCCTGAACTGGAACACGCGCGACCTGCTGGCGCAGTGCATCGATGCCATCGGCCAGCACATCGGCAGCCTCACACACGAAATCGTGGTGGTGGACAACGCCTCGACCGACGGCAGCCAGGCCATGCTGCTGAGTCGCTATCCGCAGGTGCGCCTGATCCAAAATGCGGGCAATGTGGGCTTTGCGGCCGGCAACAACCGTGGCATGCGCGAGAGCAGCGGCCGCTATGTGTTGCTGCTCAATACCGACGCATTTATCACCGAGGGCGCGCTGCAGGCCATGCTGCAACTGGCCGACGCCCAACCCAAAGCCGGCCTGGTGGGCGCGCACCTGCGCAATGCCGATGGTAGTTTTCAGGCCTCATTCACCCCATTTCCAACCCTGTGGCGCGAGTTTCTGATTCTGTCTGGGACTGGCCGCATGCTGCATGGTGCCAACTTTCCCAGCGCCGGCCCCGAGGTGGAACCTGGCCCACAAATGGTGGACTATGTGGAGGGTGCGGCTCTGCTGGTCCGGCGCGAGGCGTTTGAGCAGGCAGGGGGTTTGGACGAGGGCTTCTTCATGTATGCCGAGGAAGTGGACTGGTGTTTTAGCCTGCGCAAGGCCGGCTGGCAGGTGTGGTACCAACCCGCCGCCCGCATCATTCATCTGGGTGGCGGCAGCAGCAAAACCCGCCGCACCGCCCGCGAGGCCGATCTCTACCGCAGCCGGGTGCGCTTCTTCCGCAAACACTACGGCACTGCGGCAGCGACCGGTCTGAAAGGTCTAATTTACGGCTCGGTATTGGCCAAGCAAGCCGCGCACGGTGCATTGCGTCTGTTCAGCGGCGGCAAACGTGGCCGGCCGGTGACGACGTTGCAACAGCTCAAAGGCTTGTGAAGCGATTTAACTCAGCACACGATCCCCGTCGACTCCGCCCGCTTGGGCTGCTCGCTTGTATCGTGTGTTTGCTGACGGCCTGCACCCTGCCCAGCCCGCTCGCCTCCGCCCGGCTCAATCTCGCCGCAGCACCCGCGGCTCCGGCCATCAGCGAGATTCTCATCAATCCGCCAGGCAACGGCATTGGCGTCTATGACAAGTTTGAGGTGCAATTCAAGGTTCGCACCACGGCGACCCAGCTCGACCTGCCATTCGATGCAAAACCACCGCCCGGTGTTTTGCCGGGCACAGGCATTTCGGTCGATGGCTTGTTTAGCCGGGACAACTGGGCCACAACCGTGGTGCAACCGGCCTTCCTGTATCAGCCCTACACCCACACGCTGCGCACTGCCGACACTGAGCAACTGGATCATCGCGTGCCCAATGGCGGCCCACGCTGGATGGTTCGGTTTGCGCCACAGCAGGCCGGCACATGGACGTTCAAACTGCGCGCCACCGATGCAGGCGGCAGCAGCATGATCAATGCCGGCAGCTTCACCGTCGCCGGGCCATCACGCAATCTCAACCGGCAACGCGGCTTCCTGCGCGTCAGCCAGACCGACCGGCGCTACTTCGAGTTTCAAGATGGCTCGCCTTTTATTGGCGTGGGTTTCAACAGCGCGTTTGATGACAGTGCCGAGGCGGACCGACGGCTGCAAACCTACGCCCAAAACAAAATCAACTTGTTGCGGGTGTGGCTGAGCGGGGCCGGCATCAATGGCTCACACTGGTCGTCGTGGGCCTACCACGGTGCCTCCGTGAATTATTTACCAGCCACTCACCTGGACGTCGACACCACGTTTAACGGAGCCGACGTGTCGCTGCGCCTGGATCGCGAGGTGCCGTGCCTGTTCACCGATTTCTGGCAGGGGCGCGTGCCGGTGCAACCCAACACGGCCTATTCGGTGTCGGCGCGGGTGAGGATGGAAGGTGTGGAGGGTGTCGAGGGTGTCGAGGGTGTCGAGGGTGTCGAGAATGCTGGGGGCGGTTTCGCGGTGAAGCAGGGCGGCTGGCTGGATGAAACCTGCACCGACCCTGCCGTTGGCAACGTCATTATTCAGCCGCACTCCAGTTCAACGGGCTGGATCACCCTGACTGGCACCTATCAAAATGGGAATGCCGACTGGTTGGGGTATTTGTATCTGGTGTTGCAAAACAGCGGCAAACAAAAAAATACCCAAGGCCAGGTCTTTGTAGACGAAGTGCGGATGTGGAGACAGGACGATCCTGACCGAGTCGACATTCTGCGCGAGCCCAACGCCAATTCCCACGAATATTTTGACCCGCTGAATGCGGCCGTGTGGGATGACATCGTTACCGCTGCCGAGAAAACCGGCGTCTACCTCAAGCTCGTCATCGATGAAAAGAACGAGTGGATTCGAAACCACCTCGGCCCAGACGGCCAGATGATCCGCCCAGCAGACCCGGCCGCCAGCGAGGACACCAGCAACAACGACAACTTTTACGCCGCACCCAACACCAAAGTGCGCTGGCTGATGCAGGCCTGGTGGCGCTACCTGATTGCGCGTTGGGGTTACAGCACGGCCATTCACTCGTTCGAGCTATTAAATGAGGGCGATCCGTACAACGGCCAGCACTACGATCTTGCCAATGCCTTCGCCCGTTACATGCACCAGAACGACCCGGCCCGGCATATGGTGACGACGTCATTCTGGCACTCATTTCCCGGCAGCGAGTTCTGGGCGGCCAGCGAGATGGACTATGCCGATTTGCACGCCTACATCGGCACCGGCTGGGGCAAGACAGCGTCCTTTCTGGATGCGATGCATCTGGAGACCCGGCCCCAACACGTGCACAGCGGCACTAGCGCAGCCAGGATTGCCGGCAACAACCGTGACGCCATTGAGCTGGGGCCGCGTGGGCTCACCCTGCGCGGCAAGGGCACGTGGACGATCCGCTATTGGATGAAAGCCAGCAACCTGACGGCAGACTGCGGCTACGGCACCACCGGCAGCCAGGTGCGCCTACGCTGGCGTATCGATGGGGGAAGCTTCTCCGGTGGACATGAGGGCATCGTGCCACCGCAGGCCGAGGGCAAAGATTTTGTGTGCACGTCGCCGGGGGGCAGCTTCGCTTGGCAGCCATTTAGTAGTGAAATTGACACAAGCGGCCAGCCTGCAAATTCACAGTACCAACTCGTGCTCAATGACGATCAAGCACATGCGTTCTCCCTTAGCCTGGAAAACAACAACGGCACCGGCGGCACCGCCTGGGTGGATGATGTGCAAATTGTGAGCCCTGATGGGCGCGTGGCCAGGGTGGTGGGCGAGTTCGACACGACGCCGATGGACGAGGACACCGCCTGGTACAACCGCGCCTATGGCGAGGTGCACGGCGCACAGAGCCTGTTGGGGGCCAACATGCCGCTGGTGCGCGGCGAGGCCGGTCTGGACAAAAACGGCCAATTTGACCCAGACTTGCTGCGTGATGTGGATGGCGTGTGGCTGCACAACAATGTGTGGGGACAGGTGAATGCCGGGGGCATGCTGGACTTGTTCTGGTGGGGAAGCGAGACGATAGACCGATTCCACGGATGCTATGCGCCGTTGTATAACATCTTTGCAGCCTATCGCAGTTTTATGGCTGATGTGCCACTGAATAATGGTCAGTATGTCGACGCCGGGGCGCAGACCTCATCGGCCCAATTGCGGGCCTGGGGACAACGCGATGATGTCAATGGCCGCATGCATTTGTGGGTGCAAAACACGGAACACACCTGGAAGCGCGTGGTGGCAGGGCAATCCATCAAACCAGTCACTGGCACGATCACGCTAACGAATGCACCCGGCACCTACACAGTGACCTGGTGGGACACGCGCAGTGCGGCTGGTCGCATGATTGCAACACAACAAGTGGTCGCGAATAGCCGAAATGAACTGGTGCTGCAATTGCCGAGCTTACTAGCCAATGATGTAGGTTTGAAATTGCTAAGAAATAGCAAGATGAAATAATTTTGGATTTAAGCCGTTCGACTGAATAATCGGGCGATGCAAACGCAATTTCACAACACCGCTTTAATGACGATTGATCACACGCCCCAAACTAAAATCAACAAATTGAATATATGTAGGTTGGAATGTCTGCTTTTGCCCTAAACGAACTCGAAGTCAAGGTTGCTCACCTGCGTTCGCAGCAAAGCCATTCCGCTGAATTTGGCGAAGCCTTAAATGAATTGGCTGAGGCTTATTTGGGATTGGACGCAGCAAAAAGCTTACGACTGAGCCACGAGGCCTATCACAAGGCGGTGGCGCTGGATAGTGTTGCCTTGCAAGCGGCCAGCCTGTGGAAAATTGGCTGGCTTTCGGTGGTGTATGGTCAAAACATCCAAGGCCTGTCCAGGCTAACAAAGGCCCAACAGCTGGCCCAACGCATCTCCGACCCCGCGCTCGAAGCCAGGATCGCATACGGCATGGGTGTTGCACACGGCATTCTGGGCAACTATGCCGAGGCGCTGCAAAATCGTTTGCGTGCCTTGGAACTGGCGCGCCAACTGGGTCTGCGCGGATTGGAAGCGGACTGTCTCGATGCCATCGGCAGCGAGTATGCCGAGATTGGCGACCACGATCAGGCCCTCAGCCACTACTCCACCGCGCTCGATATTTACCGCGGGTTGAACAGCCCGCGAGAGCCGTATGTGCTGGCCCACATTGCCGAGAATTGCATGGGCTTGCAGGATTTTCCACAGGCTTTGCACTACGCCCAACTGGCACTGAACGTCTCCCAACGATTGAGCAGCAGCCGGTGCAGATCCCTGCCCCAACACCCTGAAAATGTGCAGCCCGCGATCTACGAGCCCATCCTCCTGCGCGTGCTGGGCCGCGTGTATTTGGGTTTGGAGAATAGCAAACGGGCGCTGCAATATTTTGAGCAGGCGCTGAAAGGCTATGAAGGCGCGGCTGCGACAGTCAACAGTCATGTGCCGTGTGCGCATGAGTATCTGATGCTGCGCTTGGAGATCGGCAAAGCGCATGTGTTACTGCAAGACCCCGGGCAAGCCGAACGCATTTGGGCAATGACACTGGTTCAGGCGCAAAAAAACGCGGTCCGGCCCGTGGAAATGCAATTGCATGATTTACTCTATCAACTTCATCGACAAGCCGACCGGCCCCAGGTTGCATTACTACACCACGAGTCCTGGCTGATGTTGAACCAATCTATTTTCACAGCCGAAACCGATCGCCGAATCAAATTACTCAAGGTCACCCACGAAACCAGGGAAGCGCAACATGAGGCCCGGGTATTGCGCCTCAAAGCGACAGAGCTGGAGCAGATTGTCCAGACCCGCACTCACGCACTGGAGCACGCGCAAATCGAAATGCTAGAGCGGCTGGCTGCCGCGGTCGAAGCTCGCGATGCGCCGACGGGCAGCCACATCAAACGGGTTGGCACGCTGTCCGCGGCTTTGGCCCGCAAGATGGGGCTTGAAGAGGAGCTGGTCGAGATGATTCGGCTGGCCGCGCCTTTGCACGACATCGGCAAAATCAGCATCCCAGACCATATTTTGTTCAAGCGCGAAGGGCTGTCCCCGCAAGAGTCTCAGATCATGCGCGACCATACCCTCATCGGGGCCAGAATGCTGTCGCAAGGAACCTCCAGACTCATTCGCATGGCCGAGATGATCGCGCTGTCGCATCATGAATATTGGAACGGCGCCGGCTATCCCCATCAGCTGGCTGGCGAACAAATTCCGTTGCCCGGCCGTATTGTGGCGGTGGCCGATGCGTTTGATGCGATGATTAGTAAACGGCCCTACAAGCTGGCCTACACATTGCCCAGAGCGCTGGAAGAAATTCTGCGGTGCGCCGGCACCCAGTTTGATCCCAAGGTGGTGGCCGCTCTGGTGGAATGGGTTGAATCCCGAAATACGGCCGGACTGGCTTTGTAGCAACTGCTGTGCTGAATTGATTTCGCAGCTCAAATAGGCTCACTGGCTTATTAGAGCAGCTTGCGAGATGGCATACGATGAATGACCCACCCCTAACCCCTCCCAACGGGAGGGGGATTCCGCTCTCCCCTCCCTTTGGGAGGGGCTGGGGGTGGGTTCATTTTCGGACACCAATTAGCCACCCGCTCTAAAGCGAGCCGGTTTCGTGGGCCCACATCTATTAGACATTATTGGGAATAAAAATTTGCCAAGGTAGGGGCGAAGCATTCGCCTACAAAACTACAGTGAACATAGACTTTGGCGGCGAATGCTTCGCCCCTACGACAACGCGTTTTGTTATTCCCAATAATGTCTATTCTTCTTGATGTCTGTAAATGACCCTCATGCACAAAACATTGTCTTCGGTTGGACTCGAATTCGTGTGCGGCTTGATTTTGCTGACGGGTTGTTTGCCGGCAACACGGGCCGTGCAAACTGATGCTCCTGCCACAGTGACCACTGCCGGCCCGCTGATCAACACAACCCTGGTGCAGTTGGAAGCGCCGACCGCTCCACCCCAGCAATTTACAGGGCTGGAGCTGCGGCTCACCACACCCTTAACGGTGACCAATCCCTTCGATCCGGGTGAAGCCGACGCATGGGTGCGCTTTGTGCATGCGCGCGGCACCTTGCGCGTGCCTGTCTTCTCGATGGGACAGCAGGGTTGGCGGGTGCGCTTCACCCCGCCCTATGCCGGCCCCTGGACGGCCCAGGCGGAGTGGCGCCGAGGCACCGCCTGGGTCGCGAGCACGCCGGTGAGTTTCATCGCGGCGCCGGCATCAACTTCAAGTGGCCTGCCTCGCGGCTTTGTGCGCGTCCATCCCCAAAACACGGGCTATCTGGCATTTGAAAATGGCCAGACCTTTTTGCCGATTGGCCTGAACCTGGGTTGGTGGCGGGACAACGCCGTGTCGGATTATCGGCGTTGGTTCGATGCGTTGCAGGCCAACGGCGGCACTGTCGCGCGCATCTGGATGGCCTCGTGGTCGTTTGGGTTGGAGTGGGATGACACCGGCCTGGGCGATTACAGCCGGCGCATGGACCGGGCTGCGGCGCTGGATGAAGTGGTGCGAATGGCCGAGGCACGCGGCATCTATCTCATCATCGTGTTGCTAAACCACGGCGCGTTCAGCCTCACCACCAACAGCGAGTGGGCCAGCAATCCCTATAACGCGGCTTTGGGCGGGCCCAACGCATCGCCGCGAGATTTTGTCACCGACACCACATCGCGCGCGCTATTTCAACGGCGTTTGCGCTACATCGCCGCGCGCTGGGCTTATTCGCCCCATGTGCTAGCCTGGGAGTGGTGGAACGAGGTGGAGTTGACCGCCATCGACACACGCGTGCTACAGCCGTGGATCACGGAGATGACGGCGGCGCTGCGGCAGTTCGACCCGTATCAGCATCTCACCACCATCAGCTATGCCGGGGATGGCGACCCCGCCATCTGGGGCATGCCCGAGATCGACCTGCTGCAGCGGCATGAATATTCGCTGGGTGAGCCCAAGTGGTTTAAGCCGGTGCCAAACTTGAACACGCTGCAACGCATCCCGGCCAGCATCCACAAGCCATTTTTGTTTGGCGAGTTGGGTGCATCGCCGGCCGGCGAGACCGACACCCCGGCTGGCCGGTTGGGCATCCATTTGCACAACGGCCTGTGGGCCAGCGTGTTCAACGGCTACGCCAGCACAGCCATGTATTGGTGGTGGGATTCACTGGTAGAGCCGGCGAATTTGTGGCCGCACTACAATGGCCTCGCCACATTTCTGCGCGACGAGGATCTCGCCACCTTAAAGCCGATGACCGCGACGGTGAGCACGGCCGACATTCCCAAATTCCCCTTTGCCATAGCCCTGGTGCGCGGCACACCCGAGCATGCTCTGATCTGGCTGCGCAACATCGCCTACACCTACGACGCCGCATCCACGCGTTACATGATCACTCAATCGACCGGCGAAGACTTCAAGTTCGAGATCAAACCCCAAACCGGCCTCACGCTCAACGTGGCCGGCTTGCGAGATGGGATTTACCACGTGCGCTGGTTCGACACGCTGACCGGTGCGCTCGTAGCCGAATCCAGCGCCATCAGCCAGAACGGCCAGCTCAGCACTGCAGCGCCGGACTTGCACACGGACCTGGCGGCAAAGGTGTTTTGAGGGGGAGAAGTAGCCAGTAGCCAGTAGCCAGTAGCCAGTAGCCAGTAAAGATGATGACTTGTATGCAATGATCTGACATCTGACATCTGACTACTGGCTACTCGCTACTCCCCTCCCCTTCCCCCTCAGTTCACGGGATACGACACCGGGCCACAGCCATCGAATGCGCGCTTGTAGACGTTTTTGCCGACGGTGTCCAGGGTCACGCTTCCATTGTCCGCCCCCAGTTTGATGTATTGGCGCACCCCATGCATGTCCGGCCCATCCACGTTGTTCCTGAGGGTAAAGCCTCCGAAATAGACATCGTGCTGACAACCTGAATAGGGCGCATAGGGCCAGGTCTGCCCGGTGGATTCCAGGACCAATGAGCGATTGGCCTGCCGACGGCCCACGGTGACGCCATCAAAGGTCGCGAATTTCGAGACAATGATGTTGTTGCCGACAACGAGGTGAAATTGCCAGACCTCGTAGGGGCTGGAAATTCCACACGCATTGGCCTGATCTTTGGGCATGCCGATCATGCGAAAACCACGCGCCCCCGACACATCTGGAACCGGATCGCACTGCGTGATTGCATCGCCCGTTGAAGCCATGCCTCGCACGTGAACAATGCTGCCGCGATCGCCCACCATGTCAAAGATGAAGGTGTGCATCTCCAGCGTCAACCGGCCTGCGCCAGCCGTGCCCATGTGCACGGTGAGTTTGAGGTCTGAGGTGCTGCAAAAGCCTTCCAGCGTGTTGCAGTCGCCTGTGTTCGCCCACTCAGTTTTGAAACCGGCGTGCGGCTCGGCCATGCCATGCAGATCTGCGTCATAGCCATAGGCGGGCAGCGTATTTTCAGCCGCGCTCTGCCGGGGATCGCGCTGGGTGCCGTGGCTGTGGTCGAAGTTGCAGCCTGTGCCTGCCATGCCCGTGGGTTGCGTGGCCGGATGCCACGTGCGATAAAGCTTGCCATTTGGACCCGTCACCACCCATAGATCGTGGGCCCAGGCCGGACACATCTGGCCGCTCACGTTGGGCGCGGGGTTCGGCACCGGCACAATGGCTTTGGGATCAACACAGTTTAGACAATCGCCAGCGGGCATACCGGTGCTGGTGGCTACAGGGTTGGGGGCCGTGGTTGCGGTTGACGCTGGCCGTGGAGTGGCTGTGGCAGCAGGTCCCGAGGTCGGCGTCGCCCCAGGTCGAGTCGCCGTAGCGGTAGGCCGGATCGCGGTGGCCGTGGGTCTCGGCCGGGTGGGCGTGGGCGTGCGGGGCTGTTGTGCAATACGCGTGGCAAACGCAATCACCGTGGCCCGCCAGGAGAGCACTTCGGCCTCACTCGGCGCGTTCTCGCTCTCTCGGACCATCACCGGGATGTAAATGCGATTGCAATCGATTGTGGTGACAGCGTCGCAGGGCGAAACGCCGATTGCGGCGGGGATATCCTCCTCCGACGGCTCACCCGTAGTGATCTGTAGGGGCGCGTTGCCATGCATCGCATCATTGTGCATCGCGTTCGCATCGGCCGGCACGGCTACAGCCGGCGCATCGGCATAAGGTGTGGGGGTGGCGGTGGCCGACTCCAGCGGCACCCCGCCGGGAGGAGCCTGATTCAAGTAATGCAAATCCTGTGCGGCAGGGGTGGGAGTCATTCCCGGGTCTACCTGCGCCCTGGCAAAGTTTCCGCCGGCCAGTCCCACCAGCAGGGCAGCGATTTGGGCAATATTTCCAAGGGTCCATTTTCTCTTCATGGGGTAGTTCTCTCCTCATTTGCGGTTTAACCAACTGGCTTCAATGCTGCTGGGCTGCTGGGTGCCAGGATCCAAGATTTCTGGGCACGGGTCGGCGATGTACAAAGCGGGACCAGCCCCATATCAAGTCGATTCCTGATGGGTTAAATCGCAAAGCTATTGATCTGGAACAGGCGTACGGCTAGAGCACCGGATGGCCTGTCCAGAGGTTATGCACGTCCGAAACGGGGTCGTTCGTTGTAACTAAAAGTGCTGGCGATGCCAGAGCAGGGTGCGTTTAATCGCACATCGGGTCGGAAGTGCACGAACACGTGTTGGGGCCGCCGAGGGCGCGGCAGGTCGACTTTTGGGGGAGTTTGTTGACCTGGCTAAGTGGGCAGTAGTGTTGTGAGTATGGCGGTAATGCAAGTAAGCCGAAACATAGATAGTATTGGGCGTATATTGCAAAACGGCGCGATCCCTCTGGTTAATTATGTCTTTTACCATAGGTTCGACATTACTTTAGCACATTTCTACAAGTGATTTCTAATTAATTGGTCTGATTTCAGCTTTTTCACAAATTTTAAAGTATTTATGTCCAAGTTCAACCTATCCGATTGAATGACATCTTTACCAGCCTGAATGACCAGTCTCTCATCCGGCCTTACCCTGATGTCGCCATTGCTACACAATAGCCAAACTGCTAGAACACTGATCTGCCAAAGGATGGGATTGATGTGTGATCCATATGCAGTGGATGTGCAGCCGATGCACATAGATGCGCGCATGGGATATTTAATTTGCCCGTTCGTGCCGGCCATGCTAAAAAGTGGTTGACCCATGTTGAAGGCAGCCCCCAACCTGCAACGGCGTTGCGGTTTGTTGTCGACCAGGTCATGTCAATCGAACAATCCAACAAATTGTTTGTCCATTTCTTGTCTGTTCCAGGAGGATCGAGAACCTATGAAACGTGAGAAGCTAACCCGTCGGCACATGATGCGCCTGTCTGCGATGGCCAGTGCCAGTGCCGCATTGGCCGCAGCCTGCGCACCCGCCCCTGCCGCCGCGCCCCCAGCCTCAACAGCAGCCGAACCCGTGGCCGGTGCCGCAACTGCCGCCCCCGCCGATGCCACTGCGGTGCCAGCCGAAGCCGGCCCCACCGCAGCCCCTACCTCGGCCGTGCTCAAAGCCGCCACCATCCCCGATGTGCCGCGCAACCGCACCTTGGTGCATGGCTGGAGCTTGGGCGCACCGGTCGGGGTCACCAACCCATGGGCCGTGCCGGGTTATACCCATCAGGAAGGCAACTGCATGTTGTGGGAGCCGCTGTTCTACTACGCTGTGTTTGGCGACAAGGAAGTGCCGTGGCTGGCCGAGAGCGGTGAATACAGCGCGGACTTCAAAACGCTGACCATCAAGTTGCGCCCAACCGCCGCATGGAGCGACGGCACGCCTGTC
>JBBQST010000079.1:0-12149 GCA_038213625.1 Thermoflexales bacterium | reverse complement strand
TGCCGGGCATGCGCGATGCGATGAAGGAAGTGTCGCCGGAGACGACTGAGAAGCAGTTCAAGAAGATCGAGGCGATTATTAGCTCGATGACCAAGGGTGAGCGCCGCGACCCCGGCGTGCTCAACGCATCGCGCAAACGGCGCGTGGCCAAGGGCAGCGGCACTCTGGTTCAAGACGTGAACCAACTGCTCAACCAGTTCCGCGAGGCGCAGAAGATGATGAAGCAACTGTCGAATTCGCCACGCGGCAAGTTGATGAACATGCTGGGTGGCCGACGGTAATAGTTCGCAATGATGGAGTCCAGGATTCGCCGCAGTTCCAATCTCGCACACAACGCTGAAAAATATGGCGTTTTGTGGCCAAGTTGCGGTAGAATCTAGGGCTTGCAATTTAAGGAGTAAAGACAGAAAACATGGTTCGAATTCGCTTGCGCCGTATGGGCTCGAAGAAACAGCCGATTTATCGTATTGTGATTGCTGACAAGGAAGCCCCGCGTGACGGCGCTTTTATTGAAAACGTTGGCATTTATAACCCTCGCACTGAACCTGCCACGATTCAGGTGAAGGAAGACCGCATCCTATATTGGATGAATGTGGGTGCATCACCCAGCGACAGCACGGCCATGCTGTTGAAGAAAGTAGGCACCCTGGATCGTTTTGAGCGACTTCGCAAAGGTGAGGCGCTGGAGACTTTGCTGGCTGAAGCTGCTGCCAATCTCGCACCGGTGCCGGATCAGAGGACCCGGATTGGTCGCGTGGCCGCACCAAAAGCCAAGACCGAAGCCGCTGCCGTGGCTGCGGAATAAGCTGCAATTTCGTTTGAATGTTTGGGGGGTTGAGGGTCTAGTGCTTGCTTAGTGCTTGTGCGTTGCTGCTTGTGCATTGCTTTCGAGCCATGTTCAACTTTCCAAACATTTAAATTTCGTTGAGTTGATGTGTCGGTCTGACCGGTTAATCTCAAGAAACTCAAAGGCATCTTATGAAAGACTTGATCGAGTTCATTGCTAAGTCGTTGGTGGATAACGCAGACGCGGTGGTGGTGAACGAATTCAAAGATCGAGGCACGACGGTGCTGGAGTTGCGGGTGGCACCGGAAGAAGTCGGCCGCGTGATTGGCCGGGAAGGCAAGGTTGCCAACTCGATCCGCACCCTGTTGCGTGTGGCGGCCAATAGACAGCACAAACGGGTCGTTCTAGAAATTGGCGACTAATGTGCAATTGAACGTGACCTCTGCGCCGCCTACGCCCTCCACGCCCTCCACGCCCTCTATGGCCCCGCCTGCCCAGCTTCACTACATCGGCATCATCACGCGCCCGCATGGCATTCTGGGCGAAGTCAAGGTCAAAGTTCCGCCCGAGTATCTTCGCGCCCTGGAAGACATTAAACGGGTCTATTTGCGCCTGCCCGGAATCGACAGCCCCGCTCCCTACAAGATTCGCGGCCATCGCCTCCATCAGGAAGCGGTGCTGTTGAAGTTTGTCAAGGTGGTGACGCGCAATGATTCTGAGGCGCTGCGTGGGGCCGAAGTCTTGATCGACCTCGCTGATTTGCCGGCACTGCCGCCTGGCGAATACTATTCCTACCAACTGGTTGGCCTGAAGGTCGTTGCCGAGGATGGCACGGCCCTGGGCCAGGTGAATGAAGTATTAGCCACCGGCAGCAATGATGTATACGTGGTGCGCAAGCCCAATGACGGCGAGCTCTTGTTGCCCGCCATCAGCAGCGTCATCCGCAACATCGATCTTCAGGCCAAAACCATGACCGTGGTCATTCCACCCGGCCTGGAAGATGAAGCCGGCGATGAGAATGGCCCCGATGCCTGACTTGTAAGCGGCTCTGATCGCCGAAGTCAGACCTCTTTGGATTGATCCACTACACCGGCTGCAACACGGATGGCTCGTCGTTTTTCGGCGAATTGATCTTCTTCGAAACTTCGTAGGCGATCATGTCTTCAGCGGGGTAGGGCTTCAGCAACGACAGGGTGTGGCCGATTTCATTGTCGTGATTGAGCCAGTCGCGCTCGCTGCCGCGCGGCAAAATCACGGCCATGCGGTTGTGAATCGGCGCCACGATCTCGTTAGGCTCGCCGGTAATGATCGTGCAGGTCTTGAGCCATTCGCCCTCCGGCGTCTTCCACGCATCCCACAAGCCGGCGAACCCAAACGCCTCGTGAGACTTGAGCATGATTCGCAGGGGGGTTTTGGTGCCGTCGGCATTGGTCCGCCACTCATACAAGCTGTCGGCCAGCACTAGGCAGCGGCGCTTCTTGACCAGATTGCGAAATGAAGGTTTCTCTAAAAGGGTTTCGGCACGGGCATTAATCATGCGGCTGCCAATGCTGGGATCTTTGCTCCATGATGGAATCAGACCCCATTGCGCGTTCGAGAGCACCTGTGGTGTCTCGTCGTAGATTACGGCCACTTGCTGTGTTGGCGCCACGTTATAGCGAGCCGGGGGTGCAAAATCGGCGGCTTTGAGGTCGAATCGCTCCATCAACTCGCCGGGGTCCACGGTCAGGGTATATCGTCCACACATGCGCATTCACCTCGTTTTGTTTTGAACAGATGTTCTATATTTTATCAAAAAGTATGTGCTGGACGTTGGATTTTGTGTTGCGTCATGCGGCTTTAACTCACCTTTCTTAGCGCATGCACGAGCGGCCGGGGATTGCCCTGCTCATCCAGCATCGAGAACCACTTCATCTGTTCGCACGCCTCAGGATACAGCGGCGACCGGCTAAAGTCGTAATTCCACAAAAACATGTGCTCCATCCACGGCCAGTTCAACTTGGCATAGTCGAAGGCTTGCACCACATATTGAGCCTGCTGTTCGCGCGATACCTTTTGCCAGTCCAGGTCCGGCCAACTGCACGTCATGTTCTCTTCAGCGGGCTCGATCAGCCAGCCAAACTCCGTCGCCCACATTTTCTTGTCGCCCATGCCATACTGCTCCATGAGCTGGCGGTGCAGTTCGGCGCGGCGAAAGGTGAGGCCGTTGCGCGCCTGACCATCGCTGGGGTCTTGCTGCGGCGCATACGCGAAGCCGTAGGGGTGAAACCCGTAGGCGTCCATGGCATTGCCGGCACCCGCGTCGAGCATGGCTTTGACGTAGGCGATGTCATCCATCGAGCCGGGGCCGTCGCCGCCTGTCGGAGCGATACCGGCCGACACCACGATGGCGGTGGGGTCGTAGGTCTTGATGCGCGCATAAGCCACGGCCAGTAGCTTGGCATACAGCACCGGGTTGGGTTGCTGGCCCGCCCACTCGCGCGACAAATTCACTTCGTTGCCGATGGAGTAGGCGTCGATAAATTGACCATTCTGCTTGGCCACGCCCTCAATCACGGCGGCAAATTGATCAATATCCTCCTGGGTGCCGCTGACCGCATCGCCCAGCGTGGCGCGATAGAGCACCTTAAATGGCTCCAAAGATACGGTGGGTGGCAGGAAGGTCTGCACCCAGGTAAAGCCCAGATCTTTTAACGGCGCGATATTGCCCGGGTCGCTATCGGCCACATTGATGCCGCGAATGGCTTCTGGCGGATGCGGCGGAAGCGTTGGCGTGGGTTGCGGTGTAGGGCTGGGTGCCGGAGTGGCTGGGGCTGCTTGAATAGGCGGTGGCACCGGCGTAGCCCCGACCGGTGAGAGGGGTGAGTTCAAGACAGCCGTTGGGGTTACTACGCTGCCGGCAAAAACGGTGACCTCGGGGGTGGGGGTGGATGTATTGGCTGTGGTCGGGGCTGGAGGTGTCGGCGTAGCACTTTCGTCACTGCCGCAGGCTGCCAGAGTGATGAGTGCGACGCACAAAACAAGCAGAAGACTCGTGTGCCGATTTCTATGCATATGACGACAAGTCTACCTGTGGGGTAGTGTCGAGGTCTGAAAAACGAATAAGCGGATGGCAAGAAGCCACCCGCTTATGGTTGAGATTGAGCTGCTTTTTACTTGGCCGTGTAGGGACGGAACACATCGATGAGCCGGCCCGGCAGACGCCCGCTCAGCAGCACCGACCGCTCCTCCGACACTTCCATCTCCACTGCGCCCTCACGGCGGAACAGCGCCATCAGGTCACCGGCCTTGTAGGGCAGGCGCACCTTGATCGGCAACAGCCGCTCGAACAACGTCTCCTCGACCTCTTTGAGCAGAACATCGAAGCCCTGCCGCTTGAGACCGCTGATGGGGATGCCTTCACTCAGGATGCCGGTCATGCGCGCGCGCACTTCCTCCGGCGTCAACTGGTCGCACTTATTCAGCGCGATCACCATCGGCTTGTTGCTGGTTCCCAGATCATTCAGGGTGTCAATGACGCTCTCGGCCTGCTCCATCGCATTGGGATGCGTCATGTCGACCAGGTGCAACAGCGCATCGGCCTCGGTGATCTCTTCCAACGTGGCCCGAAAGGCCGCCACCAACTGTGTCGGCAACTTTTGAATAAAGCCCACCGTGTCTGTAAACAGCACGTTGTGCTCATGCGGCAGCCGAACCCGGCGCGTGGTCGGGTCCAGCGTCGCGAACAGCTTGTTCTCGGCCAACACCTCGGCATTGGCCAACGTGTTCAGGAACGTGCTCTTGCCGGCGTTGGTGTAGCCGACGATGGCCACCACAGGCGCTTCCGAACGGCGGCGCTGCGCGCGATGCTGGGCCCGCTGTGCTCGCACCGTTTCCAGATCGGCCTTCAATTTGGTGATGCGATGGTCGATCTGGCGACGGTCAATTTCCAGCTGCGTTTCACCAGGGCCGCGCACGCCGACACCGCCGTTGCCGCTGCGGCCTGCGCCGCCGCCAGCCTGGCGAGCCAGATGCGTCCATGCCCGTGTCAAACGCGGCTTGCGATACTCGTATTGGGCCAGCTCCACCTGCAACGAGCCTTCGCGCGTGCTGGCGTGTTGGGCAAAGATGTCCAAGATCAGGGCTGTGCGGTCGAGCACGGTGGTCTCGATCCCCAGCGCCTCCTCGATCTCGCGTTGGTGCCGTGGCGAGAGTTCATCGTCGAACACCACCACGTTGTAGTTGGCCGCCTCGCGCCAGGTGGTCAACTCCTCGACCTTGCCCGGCCCAATGAATGTATTGGGATTGGGTGTGTCCAGTTTTTGCGTCATTTGGCCGACCACTTCAAGGCCGGCGGTTTCGCACAGCAGGGCCAACTCTTGCATCGACGCGTCGATGGAGAGCCGGGCATGGCTGTCCTGATTGCTGGTGCGGGTCACATCTACGCCGACCAGAAAGGCCCGTTGCTTCTCGGGCCGGGTTTCAAAATGAATTCGTGTACGTGGCATCTGTTTTAGGTATTAAGCGTAACGGCTCTGCATATGGACAGAATTAGCAAAACTGACAATTTTCGTAACTACTCAGATGTTTTGGACAGAATGAACAAAATTAAACAGAATGCAGAGAATTCTTGGTTTTTCTTCATTCTGTTTTATTCTGTAAATTCTGTCTAAAATCCGAAAATCTCAAATACTGATTCCTGCCAGGTCATCCGGCCCAGGTCATCTGGCTTCATTTTGCCAGAGTGTGCTGATGCTGTCGGTCGGACACAGTGCCGAGTCGCCGCTTGAAATGGATCACAGAACGAAGAATACAGATCGCACGAAATTCTGAAGTCTGGGCCCTGTGGGGTTAAAGAGATCTGCCTTTGATCGTCACCAAGTTCGGTTTTACCGTGACTTCCTCGAACCAGAAGCTGCTTGCGGCAGTGGCAAGTTGACCCTGAAGCCATTGGGTCACGTCTTCCACGGAGGAGAGGGGGAGGGGGGTCCACCCAAAGGTGGTACCAGGTATTTCTACAACATTGAGCCAGGCTGATTGAGGTCGCAATTGCACTTTGCCGTTGCGAACCTCCACATTATACGCGATCAGCACCCGGCGTCCGCCAGTTGCGGCCGGCCGCAGGTTCACCGTGGCCATCTCGTCCAAAAACTGCACATGAATATCGCTGGCGGGTGGGTTGGGCAGTGAATTCAAAATCTGGTCGGCATAGGTCGTCGCCTGAATGTTGTTCATCCAGAAGCCTACTTTGCTACGTGGCGGCAACTGGCTTCCCCCAATGACGCTGATGACTTGATTGAAGGTGCCTCCGGCCGATGCAGGCGTAAAGTTGTCGGGTCGGCTGCTGCCTGGCCGTTGGATCGAGAACTGCACGTTTTGCAGCGAGGCTTTATCGACTGGCACCGGATTAATGGACACGTTGACGACCTGGCCGGCCACCAGTCCACCGCCGAAGCCGCATACCAGCAGGAGCACCGCCACGATTCCGGCCACGAATCCCAGCCGCAACGCCTTGTTGGCCGGCAATACCACGCCATCTTTGCCGATCGGCACCTCAACCACATCCGAGCGAAAGGCGTTGGGCTGGTCCTGCGCCGCTTGCAGCAAGGGTTGCCAATCGGTCTGGGCGCGTTGGGCCGCGCATAGCTGGATCAGCGCTTTGATACGGCCCTGTCGCGCAAAATACTCGATGATCTCGACGACTTTGGCTGCCGTGCCGTCGCCGGGCAGGCTGTCATAATCCACGCCCAGATCGAAGCACACGGCCGACAGCTCCTCTTTGCTGAAGTGTTGGGCCATGAGCTGGCGCAGATGAGCCGCCGGCGCAAGCGGTGGCTTGGGCGATGCAGGTGGGTCAGAGGCGGAGGGCTCGCTGCTCATTCAATGGGTATTGTAGAGTTATTCCGGAATGAGTCGAATCTCGAACAGGCGCGGCCACAGCTTGCCGGTGACGAACAGCCGGTCGTTGGCTTCGTCGTAGGCGATGCCGTTGAGCACGTCCACTGGCTGGTTCGGCGTGGGAGTGGCGGCTGATTTTGCCAGTAAGCCGGTGAGGTCGATCCACCCCACGACATTGCCGGTTTGTGGGTCGATCCGGGCGATGAGGTTGGTCTGCCAGATGTTGGCCCAAATCTCGCCGCGCACCACTTCCAGTTCGTTCAACTCGTCGACGAGGCGGCCGTGATCGGTGACGGTGATCTGATGGGTTGTAGTCAGCGTAACGGGGTCGAGAAAGCGCAACGTGGGCGTGCCATCACTCAGGATGAGTTGCTGGCCGTCGTAGGCCAGTCCCCAACCCTCGTGGGTATAGGTGAAGGTTCGCAACACGCTGAAGGTGGCAGGATCGTAGACAAAGCCGATCTGGTTTTGCCAGGTCAGTTGAATGAGTTGGCCGTTGACCAGGGACAGGCCCTCGGCGAAATAGTTTGCATCCAGCGGCTGATTGCGCAAGACGCGGCCGGTCTGCAATTCCACCTCACGCAGGCTGGAGCGACCGTTGAGGCCGGTGCTCTCGAACAGCTGGCCGTTGGTGTAGACCAGGCCCTGGGTGAACGCGGCTGGGTCGTGGGGGTATTCGGCCAGGATTTGGTAGGTGTAGGTGAGCGGCGAGGCGATGACGGAGGGCAAGGCGAGCGAGGTGGGAGTGGCAGTCGTCGTAGCCGTGGCTGAAATCGTCGACGTCGACGTCGACGTCGTCGTCGACGATAACCGAAATGAGCTGGGTGTTGCCATCGACGAGGGCTGTGCACCGCCGCACGCTGTAACCAGCACGATCAGCCCCAAAACCGCCAAAACCTTACGCATGTTGAATCAGAACATCTAGGCCCCGGCGCAGCACATCCGGCCGGGTCAGACACGAGATCATGATGTGCGCACGCTCGGCCTCATAGTTGAAAAAGTAGCCCGGATGCACCAAAATACCCTGTTCGAGCAAATGCAGCACCAATGCTTCCTCATCGTCCCAGCCCTCCACGGCGCAGAACAGGTTGTAGCCGCCGTCGGGTGCCTGGGCGCTGATGCGGCTGTGGCCGGCCAGAGCTGCCAGTGCCAGATCGACATTGGCGTGCACATGCGCGCGCTGCCGGTCCACAAACCCCCAGCCGCGCTCGAACAATGTGGGTAGCATGAACTGGCTGAGTGAATTTGCGCCGAGAAAAGTGTCGTTGAGGATGTCCAGCCGCTCGGCATATTCATTAGCTGCACGCCCGTTTAATGCAATCCAGCCCAGCTTGAGATCGGGCAGGGCAAAGAGCTTGCTGATGCCGTTGAGCACGAACACGGGTAGCTCCGGGTGAAGCTCGGTAAACACGGGCGTGCGCGGCACCTGATATGTAAATTCGGCGAATACCTCATCGCAAATGATGGGTAAATTTAACGTGTCCAGCACCGGCAGCGGCGTTTGCAAAATAGCACCGGTGGGGTTGTGCGGCGAGATGAACAGCACGGCACGGGTGTGTTCATCGGCCGCATCCATCAAGCTGTCCTCATCCACCTGCCAGCCGCGCGTCTCATTCAGATGATAGGGCCGCAGCGCGACATGGTGCAGATCGGCCAAAAAGTCGAACAGCGGATAGCTGACATCGGGGGCCAGCACGTTGTCGCCGGGCTCGGTGAGCAGCGCGAACAAGAGGCTATACGCCTCACTGGTGCTGGCGGTGATGAAGGTGTTTTGGGCGGTGAGCTGGCTTGTGCCGTTGCCGTGTCGTTGTGCGTAGTAGTGAGCGATGGCCTCGCGCGCGGCCGGGTCGCCGTGGGCATCAGGCTGGTAGCACCGGCGCTCCCAGTAGCCCTCGCTGGCCTCGCGCAATACCTCTGGTGGGAACAGCAAACCCTGCTGCGTGGGGTTGCTGCTGGTGAGGTCGATGTAGCCGCGTTGGGCGGCATGTTGCCGCGCCAGCTCGATGCGGTTGGTGCTGAGGTCGGTGCCGGCGAGAAAGCCCATGAAGAATTTTGGGATTTGGGAATTTGGAGATTTGTTTACTTGCTCATTTCAAAATGATCAAGTGAGGAAATGGCAAAATTCTGCAAAGACTGTTGGGCGCGCGTTGAATATAGCTCGGCGCGACTGCGTTTGTCTTTGGGCGGGTTGTCCAGCGCCGGCAAAATGCCAAAGTTCGCCTTCATGGGTTGGAAGTGCTTGGGCTCGGCATGGGTGACGTAGTGGCACAGCGCGCCCAACATGGTCTGGCCGGGCAGTTCAATGAGCGGCTCGCCCTGAGCGCGGCGCACTGCATTCAGCCCCGCCAGCAAGCCGGTGGCGGCGTTACCAACATAGCCCTCGACACCGACGATCTGGCCGGCGAAGAACAAGCCCTGGCGGGTGCGCCATTCCAGCGTCGGATTCAGCAGTGTGGGCGAGTTGATGAAGGTGTTGCGGTGCATCTGGCCGAAGCGGACGAACTCGGCCTGGGCCAGCCCTGGAATGGTGCGCAGCACGCGCTCCTGCTCGGGGAATTTGAGATTGGTCTGGAAGCCGACGATGTTGTAGAGCGTGCCGGCGATGTTGTCCTGGCGCAGTTGCACGACGGCATAGGGGCGCTTGTTGGTGCGTGGATCGCGCAGGCCGACTGGGCGCATGGGGCCGTAGGCCAGCGCGTCCTTGCCTCGGCGCGCCATCACTTCGATCGGCAGGCAACCCTCGAAGAAGTGGCCGGCACCGATTTCCATTTCATTGCCCACCTCGAAATCGCGCAGGGTGGCCGATTCGGCCGTGGCCAGGGCCTGGATGAAGGCGTAATACTCATCCTTGGTCATCGGACAGTTGATGTAATCGCCAAAGGTGCTGCCGTCCTCTGAAATATTTTCGCCCGGCGCGGTCACAGTGCCATCAGCATGCTGGCCGTAGCGCGAGGCTTTGAAGGCAATATCAAAGTTAATTGAATCGAGGGCGACGATGGGAGCGATGGCATCCCAGAAATACAAATAGTCGCTGCCGCTGAGTTGGACGATGTCGCTGGCCAGTGCATCCGAGGTGAGCGGCCCCGAGGCGACGATGACGACGCCGTCGCTGGGAATGTGAGTGACTTCCTCGCGCACCACTTTAATCTTTGGGTGCGATTCGATCTTGTCGGTGACGAGCTTGGCGAACACCTCGCGGTCGACGGCCAGCGCGCCGCCAGCGGGCACGGTGGCTGCGTTGGCGCATTCAATCATTAGCG
The DNA here is from genome assembly GCA_038213625.1 of Thermoflexales bacterium. Taxonomy (GTDB): domain Bacteria; phylum Chloroflexota; class Anaerolineae; order J036; family Brachytrichaceae; genus JANMVQ01. The sequence continues at coordinate 2,225 of JBBQST010000079.1, read as the reverse complement.
AGCCGAGTTGGCGCATCTCGTGCTTGAGCAGGCCGGGCGCCTTGGTGATGTCATCGCTGCCCAGCGAGTTGCTGCACACCAGTTCGGCCAGTTGGCCAGAGGTATGCGCGCCGGTCATTTTGCGCGGACGCATCTCGAACAGCGTCACATTCATGCCGCGTTGGGCGGCCTGCCAGGCTGCTTCGGTGCCGGCCAGACCGCCGCCGATCACCGTGATTTTTGCCGTCGTTGTACTCATGTTCAATTCACATTTTACGTTACACTGGCCGTCTGGCGCTTGTGTGAGACGCATCGACGGCGCACGCTGTGGCGCGGGTGAGTTAGTGTAAGAATGACGATTTTTATTGCACATGTGTGCAATGCCGTGCAGGGATTACAGGGGCGAAACGACCCATAATCAAATCGATTTCTTCACACAGTCTTTACGGAACACACTACACCCAACACAAGGAACCAGAACATGCTCATAGAGTTAGACGGGCTTGGCCCATACGGCAAAGGGATCTCAATGACAATCGCGGACCCGACCCAAATCAAAGTGAAAGATGTGATGCACGAAGGCGTACTGAGCTGCGATTCATCGCTAGGCCTGCCCGATGCTGCCAAGCTGATGATGGATGCCAGGATGCGGTCGCTGGTGGTGATTGACGCGGATTGCGGCCTGGCCGGCATCGTCTCTCAGAGCGATATGGTGAACGCGCGGCTTTTGCAGGAAGAGGGCGAGAACTGGAACAGCATGACCATTCGCGACATCATGACCAGCATGGTGCTGACCGTGACGCCGGAGATGACGATCAAGGAAGCGGCGCGGCTGATGATCGAATATAGCATTCACCGCGTGGTGGTGGCCGGCGAAGACAACCCGTGCGTGCCGGTGGGCGTGCTCAGCATGGGCGATGTGATGCGGCACATGATGGAGTAGGGGCGGCTATTTCGCCCTAGAAAGAGAACGGGCCTCGCACAAGTTTGAACTTGTGCGCGGCCCGTTTGTTATTTCGGGTGATGAGCTTACTCTTCGCCGGTTTGCAACGCACGAATATCCTCAATGTCTTTTGGACGACCAGAGGCTATTTTGGAGGCAATTAAATCCGCTAGCGAAAGTATGTAGAACTGCTGTTTTTGATACGTTAATATTTTGCGTCGCGGCCAAACTGCCTCAAACTCAATGCCAGGAGTTCTTGTCTGTACGTCGATGCGCACACGGTCATTGAAGATCGTAATTTCGTGTGCCAGCACATCCGCCGACGTGGTCATTGTTGCCGTTGCCAGACGTGCCTCAGTCAGCGCATCCAGCAAGCGCTTTGCGTTGTCGCTAGTCGCCTCAATCAAAATGTCCCGATCAAACGTCGCGCGTGGCACACCGTGTAAAACCGCTGCAATCCCGCCAATTACAACGTACTTCACGTCATGCTTTTGAAAGCACGAGAACACTTCCCGTAGTTGGTTGAGCATAGAGCCGTTCGATGAATCGAGGATTGGTCTCCAAAATCATGTCGACGAGATTACAGAGGAAGTCCATTCGCTCTTCGATGGATAGCGATTTAAACCATCGAGCTTTTGACTCAATTGTTTCGTCCTGTAGATCGTGCGAGATGTGCATCTGCATGACTTAAGTTTACTGCTTTCTAGGATTTAACATTGCCAACGCGATAACGCCACCTATGCGATTGAAAACTGCTTTTGACTTGTGCCGGCGATGACAACCCGTGCGTGCCGATGGGCGTGCTCAGCATGGGCGATGTGATGCGGCACATGATGAAGTAGGGCGGGACTGTTCGAATGGTCAATTGAAAGGGCCGCGCAGAATAAACATTCTGCGCGGCCCTTTGTGCTAAAGCTTGGCTTTCGGACGTTCACGTCTGACTATTGTTATTAGTTTGTCAACTAATTCTCTCCTTTCACAATATTCAATTAGTTCTCTTGCCTTTTCACTGATGGTTTCACCCTTTAAATCCTCATATTGTGCAAGTCCGTATACAAAACAGATTTCCTTGAGCTCATGCAAGTTGAATAGCGAACGTAAAGTATCAAAAAGTTGCTTGCGGTCTGATTCTGTCTTTGGTTCAAGTACCGTCTGAGAATTGTCGCTTGGTCGAGAGACCGTTACTCCATTTACAGTGTAATTTTCACGAGCACACATATCCCGAAGGATTTTGCAAATCTTCTCGTCGTTAGATGTTTTACCTATGGCATATCCAACCATAGTTAGGAACCTGTCTGCATCC
>JBBQST010000078.1:0-12283 GCA_038213625.1 Thermoflexales bacterium | reverse complement strand
TTACACTGAGGAAATCAAACAAACTTAGAGAAAGGGTAAGTCGCAATCGGAAAGGAGAAATGACCCGCCAAAGTTCCGTCGAGCTTTCGCGGCTATGGGCTCACCCATTCAAACTTCGCTTCGTCAAAACTGACCCAGCGGCTGTTGGCGGGTTCGCCCGTGTAGTCGCTCAAGGTCACGCTGCCTGTGGTGCCCGCATCAAAGTAATAGGTGCCGATGTCCACCCAGGCGTCGTGCAACGGCTCCTGATTCACCGCATAGGTCGCGACGCCGTCGCGATGCTGGATCACATACACGGCATGGGTCGTGTCGTATTTGGCCTCAATGTCACCGCACGTCCAATTTATTTTGGTCCGGTTTGGCACGAACACCTGCACACGATAGGCACCGGCCGTCGCTATCGTCGGTCGCCAGGTGGCTGCGTTGGTGCTGTCGGCTTGGTTCGCCACGTTCGGGGTTACAAGGTGATGGCCGCCCATGCCTTTTGATCCCACAGCCCAGCCACTGCGGCAGGTGCTGTTTGCGGTCAGGGGCGGCGTGGTCTCCAGGGCCTGACTATCGACCAGAATGGCCGAGACCGATGCCACGGCCCCCCCGACATTACTTTGCACCGCAACCACTGGCGCAACCGCGATGGGGGCCAGGGGCGGTGACGCACTCACCCAGGCCGGCGCAGTGCCCGAGCTGCCGGCAAAGTAGCGCGTCCAGATTTTCCACAAGTCTTCGTTGCCGTCCACATGGGTCGTGTAACGATACAGCGCCATCGTGGCACGGTTGAATGGGGCCACCCCATCCACGCTCTCGCCCAATTTCGCGTTGTCAAACCGCTTGCGCAAGGTGCGCGCCAGACATTCAACCTGAGTGGCAAAACCGGCCGTGCTATCCCAACCCGGCCCACACCCTGCCGCCCATGCAATCTGCCGCTCGTCCGGCTCGGTTTCGGTCAGCAGTCGCATTTCTTTCTGAATCATGATCAGAATGAGGCGCGGATTGATGCTGAAGACGGCCGCCTGTTCGCACACGATTCGTGAGGCGTACTTGCCGTTGGAGGGATCGACGTAACCCTTCAGAATGCCCGATCGCTCATTGAGGAAGCCCTGAATCTGTTCACAGCTCATTGCAGACGCGTCATTGAACTCCTCGTCTGTAATGATGAAAGTGGGATTGAATGGCTCGATGAGTGCGCGCGCCGGCTGAGCCATCAGGCTCGACCCGGCCAACACGCCGGCCACCATCAGCCAAACGGCCAGTAGATGTGCCCAACGCGGCCATCGTTTCTGCAATTGCTGTGTCCCCATCTTGTTTGCAACCACGCAATAAGTCTACTATAAGTTTGCAATAAGCCTGTATAAACTTGCGATGTCGGATTAACCTTGCAGCATACCCAGCAAAGTCGGCAACAGCTGCTTCTTGCGGCTCACCACACCTGGCATATCCCACAAGCCATCACCTTTGCGCGAGAATGGCAAGCGCTCGTAATGCCGCGGCTCGCCCGCGCACACCAACAGGCTGTTGCTCTCCACGATATCGGTGATCATCAACGCGGCAAACCCCAGGCCCCGTTGCTCGGTCAACACATGCAGGGCAGTCCGAACCTCGTCCAGCCGCTCGGCAATCTCGTTGAACGTGGTCACCTCAACCTGCGCCACGCCGAATTTAATGCTGCCGACCTCATAGGCCTTGAAGTCCGTCGAGACCATGTCTTGCGCAGAGCGATCGGAGAGATCGGCCCCCGCGCGCAGCAACTCGTCGGCATACTTCTTCAGCTTGCTGTCGGCATCGTCCACGCCGAAGGAGTGCCAGGCCAGCCACGTGGCCGAAGCCCGGTCGCGCGGCGTCGTGGTCGGTGATCGGAATCCCAATGTGTCCGATATCAGCCCCGACAACAACATGCCGGCAATTCCCGGCGGCGGCGACAGCCGCGCCATGCGCATGCGCTCCGACACCAGCGTGCTGCACGAACCCACCGTGTCGACGTGAAACGCAATCGGGATTGTGGTGTTAATCGTGCCGATGCGGTGGTGATCCAGCACCTCCAGCACCTCGGCTTCGTTCAGCCCGCCCACGGCCTGATTGGCCTCGTTGTGATCCACCAGCACCAGCTGCATCTTGGGCGGCCGGATCATGTCGGCGCGCGTGCAGGTGCCGATGTATTTGCCGTTGGAACTGACCACCCAGAAATCATCACGCTCGGTGCGCAACACACTGTCGCGATAATCGCTGATCCGATCGGTGGCCAGAAACTTGGGCACGTTCAAATCGCAGGCATCGCTACTGGGCACGCCAATCAACTGGCTAAACGGCACATCGACCATGTCGAGCCGTTGCGAAAGATATTCGAACACCGACTGACCCGTCACCATGCCGACCGGGTTGCGAAACCGATCCACGATGGGAGCGGGCCGCTTGGTCTGGTCGTGCATGCGCCATGCTTCGGCCAACGGCGTCTCGGGCGGCAACGGCTGCGCCTTGTTGCAAATCGCCTCAAAGCGCGGTGATGCATCTTCGAGCAACACGGGCTCTTCCACATCAAAATAGTTCAGCGCAAACTTGGTCTGCGCATTAGGAGTACCCACTCGGGCCGCCACGGTATCGTCGCCATCCCGTTCGTGGAGCAACCAGGCATAGCCCAGCGCCGAGGCAATGGTGTCAGTATCAGGGTTTCGGTGGCCTACGACGTAGATCATTTTGTTTGTTGGTCTTGTAAATGCTGAATCAATTCGAGTAATAGTTTTGATGGGTCAAGGCAGAGGATAAAGTTTTATCGTCCTACTGATTCTGAACAGTGTAGGACATCCTGACTTTGTGCAGAAGTTCTGTTAATTCTGTCTAAACAACAGCGAAAACGGCACAGGGGCACACCTTGCGCCAGCAACGCCGGCGTGTGCGCCCCTTGTGTGGGTGACATGAGATTCACCTTAAGCCCGGTAACGATTTATCGACCCGGTTATCGACCCGGCTTCTTGTAGCAATCCACCACAATGCCGCGTGGGATGGTTGTGCTGGAGCCGTCGGCCTTCGCCACGTAGATCGTGACCACGTAGTAGCCTTTCACTTTGATGTTGAACCCTAGCCGGCCATCGGGCAGTGTCAAACTCTGGCGACCCTGTACCGAGATGTCAGCGGTGTTGCCGGCTGGGCAATCATAGATATCCGGCGGGGTTGCGCCCACGATATCCATCTGAGCCGAAGTGGCACCTTTGATGCTCCACACGGCTTCAGTCTGCTCGCCCGAGCGCAGTGCGTCGTAGTCCAAACCATTGCGCGGCTCGAACAGCAATCCCGGACCCTGGTCATAGGGCAGGGCGGCGGCAGGAGGCACGCCAGCCGTGGGCTCGGCAGGCGCAACCGGCACGATCGGCACCACAGGCACATCGGCTGGCGGCGCGGTTGGCGCGGGTACATTCGAGGTTGGCGCGGCCGTGGGCAACGGCGGTGCCTCGCCAACCGGCAACCCGCTGGTGGAACCCGTCACGGTCACCACTTCACCAAAAATCCACCCAGTGCTGTTGTCACCGGCAGCAAAGTTGATCTGGTACCAAGTGCTGTCTGCATTGCGGCCTTTGACAGTCGCGCTCTGGCCGGTTGCCAACGTGCCAACAATGTCATAGGTCAGTCCGGGGCCTTTGCGCACGTTGGAGAAGTCCGCGATTGGCGACACCGTAGTACCACCGGAGCTGGCAACGGGGGCCGTTGTAGCGGCCGGCGCGGTGGCTGCCAGATCGGTAGTCGCGGTGGTGGCAACGGTGGCGACAATGGCTGGGTCACTGGTGGCTAGTGGCTGGTTGGGATCGAGCGTGGGTTGCGGAGCCGCAGTCGGCAATGCGGCCGCTGGATCTGGCGTTGCAGCAACATCTACAGTCGGCTCTGCAACAGCGGGCGCGGCCGCATCACCTTCGATGGTGATGAAAACCGGGTCCGACGAGATGATCGCCTCATCCTTGTCATTGACACCCTTGATGACCAGAATCACCGGGCCGTTGATATCGGGGGTCCAGTTCACCTGCATCTCAAACTCGTTCTCGGCCACGGGTTGGTTCGAGCGGGCCAGCAACGTGCTGTTCACATACAAATCGACGGCCTTGAGTGCCGTTCCGCCCGCCTTGCCTTTGATGGTGATAGAGTCACCCACCTTGAAAGTCGCGTTCTGAGTGGGCTCGGTGATGGCCGCGCTGGGCGCGACTTCAGCCGCACCGCAACCGGCCAGCAACAGCGCAAGCACCATCAGCAGTGCCAGCCAGGCCAGCGATCTGTTTATGGGTGGTGCAAGGGGCCGTGGAATCGCCACGGCCCTGGAGCGCGTAACGCGAGTGCGTTGGGGCACGATGGGCATCCCAGTTAGGTTCGCCGGGTGTGTCTCATCATTTGGCACGGAACGGGGCAGACGTTGCATAGATTTCTCCTGAACTTCTTCTAATTGTTTTCTGCACAAGCAGCCCATAAACCAGACTGCGTATGCGATATTGCTGCACAAGTGCAATGCTATCGGCAATTCTTTTACTTGCAGCGGCTGTACGGATGATCGAAGTAGCTTGAAGCTACAGTGAAGCTGGAACACGGCTTTTACACCGTATTGAATCTGCGTTGAACTACGTTGAGCGTGCAATCATCCGCCTGACACGGCACGAGCAGGCTCAATTTTAACAAACGACGCTGCCCATAACGCTAGAACTGCGCCTAGCGTTAGCCACCACCCTAAACCCACCCCCAGCGCATCACCGATCAGCGCATCCAATGCCGGCCGAATGCTCAGATAGCCGACAAGTGGAATCGCGCACATAAGACCCGCCCCAACCCCAACCCATGCGTTCAGCCAGACGGCAACGCGTGGCCGATGAGCCGCTGCCCACGCCAAGCCGAGTGCCAATGCCAACACCAATCCCATCACCAGCAGCGACACCACCAGTTGCAACCCAAACTCCAATTGCCGCAGCGAGACGGCACCGCTGATGAGCCTGGCCCATTGCTCATAGCGCGGCAACCCAAGCCCCGCCACGCCCCACCCCAACCCAATCACCAGCCCACGGCCCAGCCACGGCAAACGCGCCGCCACGATTCCCAGCAGCAACGCCGCTATCCAGACAGGCAGATAAAACCACTCGTTTTTGAAGATGCCGGCCCCGGGTGTGAAGTGGGTGAAAAACGCCAGATCATTGGCCGACAGCGTGAGTGCGACCGTTTGATGTAACGCCCACGGCAGCAGATGGCCGGCCAGCAACAGCGCCGCGCAGATGGGGAGAATCGCGGGTCGGGCCGGGGATATTAATTGAGTCAATCTCGCCAAAGTTTTTGCCGTCTCAGAAGTGAGCCCACATTACATTTTTGGACAGGATTAACGGGATTTACAGGATGTGATCGGTTTCCGTCCCGTTAATCCTGTCCAAGAATCAGAACTTTTTATCGCGCGCTGGATTGAGTAAAGGCCATCTAGACCCGGCCAAAACGATACTTGAACAAGGCTCGCACCGCCGGCCAACCATCCAAAGGCGATAGCTTTTTCTCTTCATGCCGGGCGTGATAGGCAATCGGCACTTCCACAATAGGATAGCCGCGCCGGGCGATCTTGGCCGTCAGTTCCACTTCCACATCAAAGCGCCGGCTCTCGAGTTGCAATCCCGCCACCACCTCGCGGGTCATGGTTTTGTAGCACGTTTCCATATCATGCAGCTGCAAGCCATACATCGTGTTGGTCAAGGTGGTCAAAACCCGGTTGCCCGCGGCCATATACCATTTTTGAGTGCCCAAATCACGCACCCCATAAACCACTTTGGCCCGGCCGCCAACAATGGGTTCAATCAATTTAAGATAATCGTTGGGGTCATATTCCAGATCGGCATCCTGAATAATGACGATGTCGCCGGTGACATGCTGCAGCGCAGTCTGAATGGCCGCGCCCTTGCCGCCATTTTGCGCATGCGTGAACACACGCAGATCCGGCACACGCACCTGCTTCAGCACCTCGGCCGTGCCATCGTGAGAGCAGTCATCCACCAAAACAATTTCCTTCTCAATCGGCACGGCAGACACCCGGCGCAAGATCTCGGCAATCGTGTCCACCTCGTTGTATACCGGCATGACTACAGACAGTTTCATAAAAAGAAGCGCAGAGAGGGGCGGCTGGCGGTTGGCTGCTAGCCGCTAATCGCCAGCCGCCCCTCCTAATATCCTCGCTGAAAATCAACCTGATTGACCAACGGCTCACCCGCGACAAACCGGCGCAAATTACCCACGAATATATCGCCGGCCCGCTGGGCATACTTCGGCGTCAATCCCGAGGTGTGCGGCGAGAGAATGACGTTGTCCAGAGTCCACAGGGCGCTGTCGTCGGGCAATGGCTCCTGCTCAAATACATCCAGCCCCGCTCCGGCAATGCGCCGTTCGCGCAATGCCTCAATCATCGCGGCCTCATCCACCACGGCCCCGCGCCCGATGTTTACCAGAAACGCCGTCGGCTTCATCTGGGCCAATGCATCCGCGTCAATCATGTGGTGGGTCTCGGGCGTGATCGGTGTGGCCAGCACCAGGAAATCCGACTGGCGCATCAGCCCATGCAAATCTTCACGCCCCACGAACGTCACCGGCGCTTCACCCGGTTCAGGCGACGCAGATGCAGCCGAGCGGCGCAACACCAACACCTTCATGCCCAAGGCATGGCACAGCCGCGCAATCTGTTTGCCCAGCGCGCCATAGCCCACCAGGCCCACGGTTGCGCCATGCAACTCCATGGCCGTAAACGCATCGCGCTCGTTCGACCAGGTTTTGGCCTGCATCATCTGGTAAAAGCGCGGCATTCGATGCGCCAGTGCCAGCATCATCATCAGGGCATATTCGCTCATGTTGATGGCATGGACGCCAGCCGATGTGGTCAGCACCACCCGGCCATCCGCAAACAACGACGCGGTCAGGTAGTTATCGACCCCGGCCGAGTGACAGTGCACCCAACGCAGCGCCGGGGCCGCCGCCGGGGCCGGCGCTCGGCCCGTCAGATACAGCACCTCCGTTTTTGCCAGCACCTCGGCCGGGACCTCGTCCAGGCTTTTGCTGCAATGCAAAACAACATCCGGCACAATCCTGCGAATCTCGTCCAGCGTTTCGGGGAGAAATGTATAAGTCAAAGTAATGTTCATTTGCGCTTAAAAAAGGCGTAAAGACCCAACACAATTACGGCCGTTTGTACCACCGCATAGGCCGGCAACAACCACGTTGGCAACGGCACCTCCACACGCGCCAGAGTGTTGCGTGGCACAAACACCGGCGTTGCATCGGTCGATGGAGCGCTGATGGTGGCCACTAGAGACTCGACCGCTGGGGTTTCCTTGGCCAGCGCCGCAGACTGCGCGGCATTGGTAGCTGCAAGGTCGATGACAAAGGCCGTGGGAATGCGTGCGAGATTGGCCGGCGCCGTCTGGGTGGCCTTGGCGACGGGTGCAGGTTGAAGCGGCTGTGGCGTCGCGGTCGGCTCCGACACCAGCGGCCCCCCAATCACCACCGCGGTTGGAGTCCCCTCGGATGCCGCCGATGTTGACTGGCTGTCGACCGGCGCTACACGGGTCAGAGTCGGCTCCGGTGTCAGCGTCACAATCACCGTCGGCGTCGCATTCGACACAATATCGCCTGGGCCGAGCAACTGAATGGTATCGAGCGAAGAGGCATTGGGGTCGTAGCGAATACTGGCTGCCGCGTTGGCCACCCGGCCTGCCCCATCGCGGTATTGCACGTAGATGGTTTTGATGCCGGGCACAGTGTCGAATTTATATTCCAGCAGCGGCTGCCATTGTTGCCAGCTGGCACCGGTGCCGGCCGGGTTGTTGCCGATCCGCACTTCCAGCGCGCGGCCGATCACATTATTGCCCTCGCCGCCCGATACTGCATCCTCCTGCGAAAGCCGCAACGCCACCGTTGCATTATTGGTCACGGAAGCGCCATCGTTAATAAAAATCGGCAGCACGTTGGGTTGCGCGCCATACAGCAGGGTCCAATACGACTTGCCGTTCTCGCCCACCGACACACCCAAGCCCACCTCGCGGTAGCGCGGGTTCAGCAGAATGCGCGCCTGCGAAGGGTCGGTGAGAATGAAATTGAGCACGGCCGAAAAGTCACCAATATCGGCGTAGAGGTTCTCACCCCAGATCACCTTGTCGTTCGACCACGCAATGTAGCCGGCCTGGGTCATGCGATCCTTGGCATTGCTGTCGTCGCTGCCGGCATCGCCCAGGAAATTATTGCGCGCCATGTCATCGCTGTGGCGCTGGGCAGCTTTTTCGAGCATAGGGCTGGCAGCAAACGGGGCCAGGCCGTTGGTCAGGCGCGCACGGTTGATCTGGGCAAAGGCGTCCAGCCTGGGATTCTCCTGCGCGGCGCTGGGCCACGGCCACGCCAGAACAAGCACGCACACACACAGGATCCAGACTAAGTTGCGTCGCATCATCATCGTGTTTGCACCGTTAATCGCCCCAGCTCAACAGAATCGGCTTCGCCTCCACTCGCCGTTTTAGCCACCAGCCGCGCACCGGTAGCCGGGTCATACACGCCCACAACCACCCTGTAACGTCCAGCGGCCACATTGGCCGGAATCAGCATGGAATAGGGGTCGCGCATGGACTCGCCCGGCCGCCAGTGCGAAGTGGGGCGCAGATCATCGATGGCCAGTTTGTCTTTTTGAAATAGCGCCTGGCCTTCATCATCGAGCACATGGACAAAGACCTTGTAATTCAGCGGCAACGTCTGGGTCGCCTTCCACTGCAGCACCACATAGAACAGATCGCCGGCAATACCCTGTTGGCGCATCCAAACCTGTTGAAGGTCCAGTGTACCGCCAAACACCGCATCCACGGGCACAAATGGCAGGGCCGTCAGCGGCGTTTGCACAATCTTAAATAAAGGCAGGCGAATCTGGCCGATGTTGTATTCGCCAGACTGATAGCCGTTGGCCCAGAACAGCGTTTCGGCTCGCTTCTCGGCATCCACCACATTGTCCTGCCACAACATCATGCGCACTCGCGTGGGCTGGCGCTGGTTCAATTGGGCCAGCAGCGCGTCTTCGCTGTGCATGACACCGTGCAGGCCGGCCGGCGCGGCCAACAACAGCGCATCCACATCGGCCCGTGTGTAGCCATCCAGCGCGGCGGGGCCGAGCGGTGCCGCTGCACCTGGTATCACGCCACCTTCATCCAACATGCGCTGCCAATAATAACGAATGGCGTAGTTGTCGCGCGTCATCACCACCCCATCGCCAGGTTCCAGCGCCTCTAGGACATGCCGGGTGGCCGTGCGGTAATCATCGCGAACCAGATTCGGCTGGGTGAAATAGGTTTGGAGTGCCGGCAACCAGATCAACGCCATGAGCACACCCACCAGCGGCCCAAACACCAGTCCCGCCTTCAACCGCGACCGCACCTCACCGATCCAGCCGCCCAGCAACACGCAGGCAATGGGCGCAATATAGATCAGGTAACGCGGATGAAAGACCGAGCGATACGGATACACCACCCGCACGGCCACGGCCGCAGCCAGCAGCGGCACCACCACCAGCGCCACCAACCACATCAACCCGCGCCAACGCCGGCCAGCCAGCCAACCCAGCAACGCAAACACGCCGGCAACAACCAACGCGCCCAATCCCCACACCGGCGCGGCAGCACCAAACCCACCAGCAACAAAGGCGCGCACCCACTCCAGCATGCGGCCATCAATCGTGTTGAGGGAAACGCAAAGCCATCGTCGTAGGCAAAGCCACCAGAGGCAAAAACCAGCCACGGCAACACACTGAGCACGACGCCGGCCACGGCCACAACCCACGAGATGGCTCGCTTGCGATCCACCACCGTGTGCCGGCCTGGGTGTATGACCCCGATCAGCACCACCACGGCATGGGCCGGCAACAGGAACACTGCGTAGTAGTGCGAGTGAATGGCCAGCGCCAGGCACACGGCCGAAATGATCAGCCAGCGCCAGCCGGAACGCGCCTGCAAATAACGCACCAACGCATACGACGAGGCCGTGCACAGCATAGCCACCAGCGCATACATGCGTGTCTCCTGGGCGTAGAAGACAGCCAGGGGACACAGCGTGTAGAGCAGGCCGGTCAGCAAGGCGGGGGAAAGGGGGAAGGAGTAAAGGGAACTCTGTCCCTTTCCTCCTTCCCCCTTTCCCCTCGCCCCATCCGCCCTCCGCGCCAGCCCCATCACCAAAACAACAGTGACCACATCGGCGCACAACGAGAAATAGCGCAGGGCAAACTCTGACACACCGGCCCATGCCATCCAACCATGCAGCAACACATAGTAGAGCGCGGGGCTTCGGTCGCCAGCCGTGATGCTGGCCATCTCGCCCAAAGGCAGGCCGGCCAGATGCCAGCTCCAGCCCTCATCGAACCACACGCTTTGGCCGCCGAGCTGGTAAATGCGCAACCCAAACGCCAACAACGCGACCAGGATGCCGCACAGCGCATACAGCACAAACAGGCGCTGGCGTGTTTGGGTGAGCTGAGGTGTGATGGATGGGCTGGATGCGCTATGTGAACTGAGCGGCCTACTCAAAAGCCAGCCCTCGTTCTTTCAGACTGACAAAGCGGCTGTGCGCCATGACCAGATGATCGAGCACTTCGATGTCGAGCAATTTGCCGGCCTTGATCAGCTCGCGGGTCACCGTCACATCATCGGCCGAGGGCGAAGGGTCGCCGGAGGGGTGATTGTGCGCGACGATGATGGAGGCACTGTTGGCGCGGATGGCGTCGCGAAACACCTCGGCCACCCGCATGTTGGCCGCATTCAGCGTGCCACGGTAGATCATGGGCGAGCCCAACAGCCGGTTGCGGGTATCGAGCATGAGGATGCGAACCTCCTCCTGTTCCAGCAATCCCATGTCGCCCATGAGTAATTGGGCAGCATCGGCCGGCGTTTTCACCAACGGGCGTTGATCGGGGTTTGTAAAGACCATACGTTTGCCCAATTCTAGAGCGGTCTTCAACTCGATGGCTTTCACCGGCCCCATGCCGTGCACCTGTTGCAGCTCGTTCAAGTCGGCCCGCGCCAAACCTGCCAGATTGCCAAAGCGCCGCAACAGCTCATCGGCCAGCGCCAGCACGCCCAACCCACGCGAGCCCGTGCGCAGCAGAATGGCCAGCAACTCGCGCGCCGACATGGCCGAAGCGCCGGCCTGCACAAACCGTTCACGCGGCCGCTCGCCCTCAGGAATATCACTCATCGAGATGCGATATGCGGCGCGTGGACCGAGGTCGGGCTTGACATCGGGCGTGATGACATCCAACTCAGCCGATCGGTCCTCAGTTGAAGAGGCTAGCACGATCGGCGTCAAGACCAGAGAAGCCAATACACTTTGGGACTGTGTCTCGGTATTGGGTTCGGTGTGCAAAGTGAAATCTGGGTTGGTCATGAGGGTTCGGCAAAGTATAATCTCGCGAACGTTCAATTCAGGTTCTGTGGGCTGTGGCTCTACTGACAATGAGCCGCGAGCAGTTGTTAGCGACTAATCACTAGCTGCTAGCCGCTAGCAGCCAGATTGTTTCGAACGCCAATCGATACATGGATAACATTAGCAATATCATCGTCGCCGTCGCTGCCGTGGTGGGTGCCATCGTTGCAGCCCTCGTCGGCGGCATCACCATCTGGACCTTTCGCGACATTCGTTCCCGGTCGCGCGACATTCTGGTGCAAATTCTGGCCACGGTCATGGTCGCGGTCGTGCCCGTCGCCGGCATCGTGGTGTATTTCATGCTCCGCCCCCGCGAGACGCTCCAGGAAGGCTATGTGCGAGCGCTGGAAGAGGAATCTCTGCTGGCCAGCATTGAGCATCAGGAATTTTGCCCCACCTGTGGCCGCCGTGTCGACGACGATATGCAGTTTTGCCCCAGTTGCCACACCAAACTTCGCAACCCGTGCGGCAACTGTGGCCGGGCGGTTCATCTCTCCTGGGAACTGTGTCCCTATTGCGGCAATGAACTGACCCCAGAAATGCCAACCGTCAACGTCAGGCGCACCATGAAACCCAGAGTGGCCGGGCCAGGCATGGCCGGGCCAGGCACGATTCCCAAGACTGCCAGCATGCCCATCGGCTCCCGCCAGGTCGCTGGGCCGCGCAGCGCGTCGTTGCCCAACTCGGAGGCCGCCAAAGCCAGATTGAGTAGCTTGTTAGACCGTGTCGGCGGTGCCATCGACTCAGTGGCCTCCAAAGCGCAACAGCGCATGAATACGCCGAATGCTGGCAATGGCAGCGCCGAGATCAATGGCGCTGGTGATATCGACGGCATCGATGACGGTTTTGT
>JBBQST010000077.1:0-12452 GCA_038213625.1 Thermoflexales bacterium | reverse complement strand
CCTGATCCACAAGGCGCGATGGGCATTCGTGGCATGGCCGAGATGCCGCTGCTGGTGGTGGCCCCAGCCATCGTCGCGGCCATTCACGATGCAACGGGCGTGTGGATGAACGATGTGCCCGTGACACCGGAGCGTGTGCGCGCGGCCCTGAAAGCAAAAGCGGCGGCATGAAAATACTCCTCATCGGCTTCGCGCCGTTTGATGATGTGGCACCTGTCAAAAGATATTGGTTTCAAATTTTTCCTCGATGAGGACGCACATCTGACGTATCAATATGTCCAAGCATAGTTCAACTCAACTGAAGGTGATCTTAATCGCACTCATCTTGGGTGTCATTGTGCCCTATACGAGCTATCGATTGCGGGAGGATGACACGTGCATGCCAGAGCAGGCCGGTCTGGCTTACTTTCCAGTCATTTCTCCTCTTGGTGAAGGATGCTTGGGCGCATTCATAGGCGAAATTGGGTTGTTTACCATCGGCCTTCCCTCAGTGCTGGCTGGCATCTTCACCATGCTTATAGCAAGTCCGCCAACAAACATTTTTGCATCTTTGCGCTATGGCTGGTTCTGCCTACCACCACTGACACTCAGTCTAATTTGGTATCTTGCCTTGATTGCACTAGTGCGCCGGATCACAAATGTCAAAGCCAAGCGAGATGAGTCATAACAATTGGCAGTTAATCACTGTTAAATTGCCGTCTAAGCCACGGTTCATCCCGTCTCCACAATCCTCTGGTAAAGTTTCTGTCATCTCAAATAAAGGAAGTAACGTTCACTTGCATCTTTCAGCCATTAAACAAAACCCTGTTAAGTCTGTGCCGTTTACCCAGCAGCATGGCTTCCGCAAGACCATCAACCAGCGTGTTGAGGCCTATATCAAACAGAACAACGTTCAGGTGCGCGATGTGCCGGCCATGTATGGCAAAACCATTTTCATGTTCGCCTGGTGGCTCGGCTCCTATCTGGTGTTGCTGCTGGCCGGCCTGCCGTGGTGGGGCAATCTGCTCATGGCGGTGTCATTTGGTCTGGCCAGCGCCGGCATCGGCTTCAACGTCATGCACGATGCCAACCACGACGGGTATTCAGCGAATCCCAAAGTGAACAAGGTTCTGGGCTGGTCAGTTGAGCTAATTGGCCTGAGCAGCTTTATCTGGAAGCAGCAGCACAACGTGTGGCACCACACCTACACCAACATCACCGGGCTGGATGAGGGGCTGGAAGCCGAGGGGGCCATGCGCTGGAGCCCGCACGATGACTGGAAGCCGATCTTCAAGTATCAACACTTGTATTGGCCGGTGATTTACGCCGTTTCGGCCATCGCCCTATTATTCATTCGCAATTTCAAGGTGTATTTCACCCGCAAGAGCGGCGCTACCTTTGAATACCCCAAGATGAAGCGCGAGGACAAGATTGTGTTTTGGACCTTCCGGGTCATCAATGCCCTGATCCTGTTTGTCATCCCCTCGTTCTTTCACCCCTTCTGGCAGGTGGTGATCGGGTTCCTGGTGATGGCAACGGTGGCCGGCTTCGTGCTCGCGACGATCCTGCAAATGGCGCATGTGATGGACACGGTGGAATTCCCCGAGCCCGTCGGCTCGCCCTTGCACATCGAGAACGAGTGGGCGATTCACGAGGTGCAGACCACGGTGAACTTTGGCACGCACAACAAATTGCTGAACTGGTATGTCGGCGGCCTCAACTTCCAGATCGAACATCACCTGTTCCCGCACATGTGCCACTTGAACTATCCACAAATTGCGCCGATTGTGGAGCAGGTGTGCCAGGAATATGGCGTGCAATACAAGTCCTACCCCACTTTCCGCGAGGCGGTGTCTGACCATCTGCGCGCGCTGAAGTGGCTGGGGCAGGCACCCGAAGGCGCGCTGGTGAAGCAATCTGCCTCGGTGTTGACCAGCGGCAAGTAGATTTCGACCATCGGTTTGATGGGTAAAACCCGCACGCACCGGCGCGCCGCCTAATTGTTTTTTTTTTTGCGGCTGCGCGCCTTTGCGTGCGGTATCCGCATCACGTCAGTTGTTTACGCCAGCCTCATGCTGACAGCACCGCCGTCACTTCAATCTCCACCAGCAAGCCCGGCTCAATAAGCTGGCTCACCTCGACCATACTGGCGGCCGGTTTCACCTCGCGAAAAAATTCGCCATGGGCGCGGCCAATCTCCTCCCAGCGCGAAATATCGGTGACAAACATGCGGGTGCGAATGACATCGCTCATGCTTGCGCCAGCGGCAGCTAACGCCCGCTCAATCTTCTGCAGGATATAGCGGGTCTGTGCGCCGAAGTCGCCCGGGCCGACGATGTTGCCGGCCTCATCCACTGCCGTGGTGCCGGCCACCTCAATGACATTGCCGATGCGCACCGCACGCGAGTAGCCGACGATGTTTTCCCAGGACGCGCCGGAGGATATGTTTTGCCGTTGATTCATGAAGGCAGGTTGACTGAAGACTCTAGAGTCTAGAGTCTAGAGTCTTACAACACGATCGAAAAGTGATGTGCCGCGAGCAGAAACGTCTTGTTCAAATACAGGCGATGTGCGTCATTGCGCTGGTAGCCGGAATCGAGATGAACCTGGTCGCAACCGGTTTCGCGAGCGTGGGCGATCAGCCAGTCCAGCAGTTGGCCGGCATAGCCATGTTGGCGGGATGTGGGCCGGGTGATGAGATCATCGATGTAGAGCTGGCGGCCGGAATACAGCATGTCGATGAAGCGAAACCCCGCGCACGCCGCCACGGCTCCTGCCGCCACATCGCCGACTTGCTCCGCGATATACAACACGGCATAGCCTTGTGCCTGCTGCTTGCGCACACGCGGCACAAATTCAGCTTCGATCAGATGTGGGCGCAGGAATTTGAACGTGGGAAAGCAGGCTGCGATTTCGGCATCGGTTTGGGCAAACAGAATTTCAGGCATGGGAGTTTTGATTTGAGGAAAGTCGAAAAGTAACCTCGTCATTCCCGCGAATGCGGGAATCTAGGGCTTGATCTACTGTAGCGTAGTGGTTACGTCTGGATTCCCGCGTTCGCGGGAATGACGGCGTGGGCTCTATGGTTTGACCAACTATTCAGTTGCTATGGTTCGCATGAGGCCGGCTACATCGCGAGCCTGTCCATCATCCATGTTTTCCAGGGCTTCGGCCACATGCGCGCGATCAGCCTCGCTGCGGTTTTGGCTGAGTTTGAACTTGCCTTCAACCCGATCCAGCGGCATCTCAAACGCCACAATGCCCTTCATCATCTTGTCGATGTAATCGGGTGACGTGTTTTCCATGTGATACGCATGCGGTGAATCACCCTCATAGTGCTCGACCATGCCGCGCAAGATATCGCGCAGTTGCGGCGAATCTGGCATGATCCGCGGCTTGCCATAGACATGCACGGCCGTGTAATTCCAAGTCGGCACGCTGGGGCCAGGCTCGTACCAGCGCGGCGAGATATAGCTGTGCGGGCCGGTGAAAATTACCAGCGTCTCGGTCTGGTCATCCCACGCATGCCAATGCGAATTGGCCCGTGCCACATGACCCAGCAGATAGCGCTGGCCGTCGCGATATTCCAACTCCACTGGCAAATGGGTGGCAATAAGCTGGCCGGCTAGCATATTGACCATGCACGCAAAGCCATTGGCCTGGATAAAGGCATCCAGGCGGGCCGGGTCATTCAATTCAAAGAGTTTCGGGATATACATGTCTTATGCTCGTTTTACCGGGGCGCGGCGGCTGACCACAATCGAGCCCAGCACCACCAGCGCGGTCACGATCATCCAAATCGAAATCGACTCGCCCAGCAATAGCGCCGCCACGCTGAGCGAGAGGATCGGCTGCAACAGTTGCACCTGACTGACGCGGGCGATACCGCCCAGGGCCAGGCCGCGATACCATGCAAAAAAGCCCAGAAACATGCTAAAAATGCTGACATAGGCAAAGCCGCCCCAGGCCGGCAGCGGCACGCTCAGTGGGTTGTGCGGAGCGGCCCACAGCGCAATCGGCACCACCACGGGCAACGACAACACCAACGCCCAGCAGATGGTTTGCGGACCGCCCAGTTCGCGCGAAAGCCAGCCGCCCTCAGCATAGCCCACCGCGCCGGCAACCACCGCCAGCAGCATGAGCCCATCGGCCGGCTGAAGCGCACCGCCACCCGTGATAGCGGCGAAGAGGACCACCGCCGCGCTACCGGCCGCCGCAGCCACCCAGAAGCGTGTTGAAGGTCGCTCGTGGTTGATCAGCGAGCCAATGATGGCCGTGGCCAGTGGCAACAGGCCGTTGACGATGGCGCCGCGTGATGACGGCACATAGCGCAATGCCAGCGTTGAAAACAGCGGGAAGCCGATCACGACCCCAAGTGCGACCACGATCAGCCGGCGAATCTGGGCCGGCGTGGGACGCGGCGCGCGCATCAACAGCAACGCCACGATCGATAACGCACCTGCGACGACGGCGCGGCCCATGGCAATGAACCACGGGTCCAGACCACTCACGGCCAGCCGCGTCATGGGCAATGAAAAACTGAATGCGACGACGCCGAGCATTCCCAGCAACATGCCCAACGTTTCGGGGTGAATCCCAGCAGCTGGCACGGCTACGGCGATTGGCGTGGATGCCGGCACAGGTTCAATCTTCACTTTTACGCTCATAGCTCTTTGCTCATCGCTCTCAGCTCATGACTGGGTGTCGCAATCTCCATCCAGCGGCTGGGATGCTCCAATTCGCCAAACCCACCGTACTGGCGATACAAGCCGTGCGCATCGCGCGTGACCAACACCCAGCGGCGAACATTGCTCAAATCCGGCAACGCCTTCACCGACTCGACGAGCCACTTGCCGAGGCCGTGGCCTTGATGCGCTTCGAGCACATACACATCGCACAAATAGGCGAAGGTGGCGTAATCGGTGATGACGCGAACCAGGCCCACTTGTGCAATGCCGTGATAGAGCCCCAGGCAAAGTGAGTGCTTGAGCGCGGTTTCCATGATGTGGTGCGGCCGGCCGGCGGCCCAATACGAGCGCGTGAGATAGCCCAGAATGGCATCGAGGTCCAACCGGGCCGGGTCGGTGCTGATGGTGTATTCGCCTTGAGTGGCTTCAAAAATGGACATGATGAGGCGCAACTATAACGGGGAGCAGAGAGCTTTGAGCGATGAGCGTAGTGCATCGGAAAGTGCTCATTGCTCTTTGCTCTTTGCTCAAAGCTCTCTGCTCTTTGCTCAAAGCTCCCTGCTTCAAGCGAGCGCGGCCACGACACTCAATAGAACCATCAGCACAATGCCCAGGGGAATCAGGTTGAGCGGATTGCGCCAGCACCATCCACTCACATCGGCGGTCAGCGGCGCGTGTGAGCCGGCATTGTTTTGTGTGCGGCCGAATGGGTAGATTTTGGTGCTCATGATTTCTCCTTAGGTGTGTATGAATAGACCTACAGATTAAATCAAAATGGCCCCTAATCAAGAACCACTCCTGCCCATTTTGGCGGTGCCACTTCTTGGGCTATGTCGTGTCTTATAAACTGGAAAAACAACAGAGGTGAGACATACGTCTCACCTCTGTCGCGCACATCCTGGGATGCGCGTCTTTGCAGCGAAAGCCCTATTAAACTAGGGCTTGGCCACAAATTGCAGCGACAGCTTGGCATCATCCTCGGCGCGCAACACGTTGGCAATATTCGGCGCTTCGAAGCCGAACTCGCTCATCTTGATCGCGGTCGTGGCGGTGCCGGTCAGGGTGGTGCCGTCATATTTGGCAACCACATCCCAGGTCACGGGTTTGGTGGTCTCGCGAATCTTCATATCGCCGATCATCTTGAAGGTCAGTTCCTCTCCGGCGGTATACGTGGTAGGCAGGCCTTCCAAAGCGGTGGGCGTGAACTCGACCAGCGGATACTTGGCGGATTCCAACCAGCGATCCTTGATGGCGTTGTCGCGGCGAGGGCTGCCATTGCCATTGGGGTGGCCTTCACTCGTGAGCAGGCTGATATCGACCGTGATGGTGCCGACTTTCGTCTGGGACGGGTCGGCCGTGTTCAAGGTAATCTCGCCATTGACCTTGGGTGTAATGCCAATCGCCGTGGCCAGCTTGCTGTCGGCCAGGAAGGTCTCTTCCACCTCATAGGACGCCTGAGATTCACTCTCGACAATCTTCAGCGTGACGGGGCCGCCGGTGGACGCAACCGGGGCTTCTGTCGCCGTCATGGCCTCAGTCGCGGTCATGGCCTCTGTCGCCGTCATGGCTTCTGTCGCGGTCATGGCTTCAGTTGGGGCCACAGTCGCTGCCTCAGCGGGAACTTCGGTTGCGGCAGGCGCTTCAGTTGCAGCAGGCACCTCGGTGGCAGCGGGTGCAGAGGTAGCTGCGGGTGCTGTGGTGGCAGCAGGTGCCGCGGTCGCGCACGCGCTCAGCAACAGGCCAACCACGGCCATGCTCACGGTCAATGTAGAAGTTTTTAGTCCAAATTTCATATTCCCTCCAGTTAACAATCTAAAAAACGAAACGGATTCGGCGTGTTTGCTGCGGCCTCATTTCAAAGCGAATACTGCCGCAACAGCCTTTGAAGGATAGAGGCCAGTTGTAAGATAGCGTGAAGCCCAGATGAGACCACACTGAATTTCACTGCCCATATCGCTAAATCGGCTTAAATATCAGGTGCGATTTACTTTCGCTAGAATCGGTCCTGACCCGTTGAAACGTAATCGCTTCGCATTTTGGATCTCTATGCAAGTACCAAATTCAGACCTCAATCGCGAATTTCCCATCCTCGAATTCGACCCGGCCCCGAGGGCCTTGTTCAACCCAGGCGTGCGGCACCGGCATCCGGACGTTCCCATACGCGCAGTGGGTTGCTTCTTTCAAGAGGTGATCGATCAGTTGAATATCCAGGGTCGGCTCACGTTGCTCACCGAACAGCGCAGCGAGATGGGCGCACATCCGTTGTATTTGCTCATACACCGCGAACAACCTGTAGCGGTTTATCACCCGTTGGTCGGCGCATCTGTATCTGCCGCGTTGCTCGAAGAAATCATTGTGCAGGGGTGTCAGAAGTTCATCGTGTGCGGCGGGGCTGGCGTGCTCAATCGCGAGATTGCGGTGGGGCATCTGGTGGTGCCGATCAGTGCCGTGCGGGATGAGGGCACGTCGTATCACTATTTGCCGCCCGCGCGCGAGGTGCAGGCCCATCCCGCTGGCGTCGCCGCCATTGAGCAGACATTGCGCCAGAACGAAATCGAATACATTCTTGGCAAGACCTGGACCACCGACGGCTTATACCGCGAGACGCCGGCCAAGGTGGCGCTGCGACGGGCCGAGGGGTGTGTGACCGTGGAGATGGAGACGGCCGCATTTTTTGCCGTGGCTCAATTTCGCGGCGTCGTATTGGGCCAGATTTTATATGGCGGCGACGATGTCAGTGGCGATGGCGATTGGGATCACCGTGGGTGGAACCAGCAGATGAGCACGCGCGAGAAATTATTCTGGCTGGCGGTGGAGTCGGTGCTGCAGTTGTGACAAAGGCCTACCCAGTCAGATTCGTGCACGTGCACGAATCCTCTACAAAACGCAACAATGACCCCAAATCTCCCCTCCCAACCCTACCGCCCCATCTCCCGAATCACCCGCGCGGCAATGTCATAGCGCCCAAACGCCGGGATGATGTAGATGCCCTGCACTTTGTCGCGCAGGGCCGCGACAATCTCACCCGCGATCAATGCGCCTTCGGTGCGGGTTTTGGTGCCCACACTTTCGAGCCGCTTTACCACGGCCTCGGGCATCATCATGCCCGGCACTTCGTTGCGCAGGAATTCGGCGTGGCGGGCGCTGGCCAACGGCAACACCCCCATCAACACCGGCAAGGGCAGCGGCCCATACACACTGGCGTAATAGTCCAGAAATTGGCGTGCCACATCGATATCAAACACTGGCTGCGTCAACGCAAAGTCCGCGCCAAAATCAATCTTCTTCTTTAATAATTTGGCTTCCTTGTCAAAATCCTGCGGGGTTAGATTGGCGGCCACACCCACCACAAATGAGCAGGCTTTGCCGATGGAAGCGCCACTGCTGTCCTGGCCCGCATTAAATTTGGTCTTGATCAATTGCACCAGACCCGTCGGCACAATGTCATGCTGATCAGACGCCGTTGGGAAGTCGCCAATGCTGGCTGGGTCGCCCATGGTCACGAACAGGTTGCGCAGGTTGAGCGCGTGCGCGGCCAGCAAATCGCCCTGCACGCGCAGCAGGTTGCGGCCGCGCACCGGGAAGTGCAGCACCGTTTCGATGTTGGCCCCCAGCTGCACCCGATGCGCCGCGGCCAGTCCGCTCATGCGCATGCGCGCCATCGGCATATCGCTAATATCTAATACTGTGGCACCCGCCTCGCGTAACATGCGGGCCGTGTCTTCCAGCCCGCCGGTGTCCACGCTCTTGGGCGGCTCGACCTCGACCGTGATGACAAATTGTTTCGCATCCAGCGCCGTCTTTAAGGTGGTCTGCGTGCCAAATGGATCGGCCGCTGTGGCGGTGGCTGACGGGGATACGGCTGCACCGGGAAAGGTAATAAAGGCATCCCGAGCCACATCGCGGCCAGATGCAATCGCCTGCCCATCCGGCGAGGCTTGCTGCGCTTTCAGATGCGCATCCAACGCCAGACGCATGGCGCGGGTGTGCTCGGGTGTGGTGCCGCAGCAGCCGCCCATCAGCCGCACGCCGGCGTCGATGAAACGGTGCACGTAGTTGGCAAAGTATTCAGGCGTGGCCGGATACATCAGCCGGCCGCCCTGTTGCTCGGGGAAGCCGGCATTGGGGATGGCTGAGAAAAAAGGAGAATTAAGAATTGAGAATTGAGAAACGGCGAGCGATGGCCTTTCTTCATTCTCAATTCTCAATTCTTCATTTTCTGCATTTCGTACCAGTTGCATGGCCGCAACCACATCGAACACGCCGCGCGGCCCGGTGCTGCAATTTGCACCGACCACATCGGCCCCGAATGTCATCAGCCTCTGTGCCACCTGTTCGGGCGTGTTGCCAAACAGCGTGCGGCCGTCGCGGTTGAAGGTCATGTGGGCGACGATGGGGAGTGAGCGGCCCACAGTCTGTTCCACGGCCCGAGCCGCGCGAATAGCCTGCTCAATTTCGTTGAGATCGCTAAACGTCTCGAACATGAGCAGGTCGGCCCCGGCCTGGGCGATGGCCATGATCTGCTCGTAAAACGCATCGTAAGCATCGGTCAATTTCAAGCTGCCCAACGGCTCCAGCTTCAGACCCGTGGGGCCGAGGGATGCGCCCACAAAAACAGTGCGATGCACGCCGTCGGAGACTTCGGCCGCCGCACTGCGCGCCAGCACCACGGCCTGTGTGTTCAGCTCCACCACGCGCTCGGCCAGCCCCCATTGCTCCAGCCGGTAACGATTGCCGCCAAAGGTGTTGGTCTCGATGATGTCGGCACCGGCCGCAGCGTAGGCACGGTGGATGCCGCGAATCAGTTCGGGCTGGGTCACATTGAGCAATTCGAAGCACTGCTCAAAATCCACGCCCAATGCGTAGATCAGGGTGCCCATGGCTCCATCGGCCAGCAACGGCCGCTCGTGTAATCGGTCTAGTACATTCATAGTTGCATGATGTCGGCGGCCAGCTTGTCGAGTTCGTCGGTGCGGTCGGCCGGTGTGTTTTTGCTCAGGAAGTAACGGTGGATCAACTCTTGTGGCGACAGGCTCTCGGCATTTTGCAAACCCAGGCGGCTGCGCGCATCGCGCAGCACATCTTTGCCGATGCCGGCGATGAGATAACAACCGGCCTCTTCCAACGCCGTTTCGATCTCACGCGGGCGCAGCAACGCCTCTTGCGCCTGAAGCAGTTTCACCCGCACGCGCACAATGCAATCGGTCGGGTCGTGCCGCTCGATGGCGCGCAGCACGGCTTCGGTCGGTTGCTCGCCGTCCTCGGTGGCATCGGCAAAAATGCTCAGGAAGCGCCGCACATTCATCGGCACAAATTGCCAGGTGGTGCTGCCACGTTGTAACTCCACCCAACTGAATCCCTTGGCCTCGGCCTCTTCGCCAAAGTCGATTCGTTCGAGACTGCCGCTGTAGACCACGGCCGGGTAGCCATCGGGGTTTACGTTCTGGTGCTTGTGGATGTGGCCGAGGGCGACGTAATCCCAAGCCGGCCCGATAGGCCCGTCCGGCCCAGTGGGTCCCCCAACCAATTCACTCATCTTGATGATGGCATCGCGCCCGATCATGACCTGGCGTTCGCTGCCAAAGGTCGCGCCGCTGACGGTGAAGTGGCCGGTGAGCACAGCCGGCACAGTCGGGTCCACTTCAGCCGCCAGCCGTCGCAGCTCATCGGCCACAAACTTCTCCAGCTCCTGGTCCAGTTGCTCGATGGTGAGGCCGCGATGCTCCTCCAGTTGGGTCATGCGGCTGCGCTGCGGCCACGGCACGGTAGCCACCTGCACCGGCCCTCGGCGTGTCTCGATGCGCAGCAATTCTTCAGAGCGGCCGATGTAGATATTGGGCACATCCAGCGTGGCAAAAATATCGACACTGGTGGCGCGCTTGTCGTTGAGCGGCATGTCGTGATTGCCGGTCAGCAGCACGGTCGGCACCTCGGCCCGCGACAGGCGCATGATCTGGCGGGCAAACTCGCGCTGATAGGTGGGGTTGGGATCACGAGTTTTGAAAGCGTCGCCGGCAAAAATCACCAGATCGGCCTCCTGCGCCAGCGCGTAATCGACGATCTCTTTGAGGCGGGTGATGAAATCGACCACCCGCTGGTTAATCCCGGTGTTGGGATCGATGCGGCCGTAGTTTTCCATGCCGATGTGAATGTCGGCAAAATGCAGCAGCCGGATGGGGAGAGTCGGTGCAGCAGATGCCAAGGGTGCTGATGCCTGATTTGTGTCGGCCATGTTGATGTCAGAAATTGTACGACATCAGAATAGCTGCATAGCGATAGGGCCACTCTGCTACGCTAGCCCAGTGATGCCCTGAATCAAGAAAAATTGGCCGGTGTTGTGTGAGCGAGATGAGCCCCATCCTGCGAAACCATCAGGTGCGAATCCGCTAATTTCTGTGTCTGATCTCGCAAGCTCTGCGGCGCAATGCTGACCTGGTTCTTGCCGTTGCGTTTGGCGATGTAGTGGGCATGGTCGGCCTGCATCACCAGGGCCGAGAAATCGGCAACCTCAGGCAGCAGGGTGGCGACGCCGAGGCTGGCCGATAGATGCAACTGCGCGCCGATTGACGTGGATTGACCGGACTCCAAAACGCTGATTCGCAATCGCTCCGCCACAATCAGCCCGCCCTCCAGGGTGGAATCGGGCAAAACAAACACGAATTCGTCGCCCCCGTAGCGGCCGATGATGTCGTTCTCGCGAACGAATGTGCGCAGATGCTGGGCAACCCGATGCAGAATCTCATCTCCAGCCGCATGGCCATGGGTGTCGTTCATCTGCTTAAACTGATCGATATCGAGCATGATCACGGTCAGGGGCAACTGGAGGGAACGGCAGCGATTGAACTCTTCGGTGCCAATGTGGAACAGGGTGCGCCGGTTGAAGGTCTGGGTCAGGTAATCGGTGCTGGCCAGTTCCAACAGGCTCGTCATCAATTTCTCGCGTTCTTCTTCAAGGCGGCACCGTTCTTCAATCTCATTCTGCAGCGAGTCATTGATCAGCACCAATTCCAGCGTGCGCTCGCGCACCCGGCGTTCCAGCGATGCATTGAGCGCGGTGGTTTCCTCGCGATGCTGCATCAAATCCAAAAACAGAGAATTGAGCGCGGCGATGAGCACATTAACCTCTTTAAACGGCGTAGCCTCCAGAACTGAGCCATATGCATGACTATTTTTCATGTCCTGAATCACCTGAGTCAGTTGGCCAAACGGCTTGGTGAGATAGCCACCGATCCACCAACCCACAGCCCCTGCGGCCAGTCCCAGGAGCATGCTTATCCCCAGAGGCCACCCCAGACCTGTAGCCACAGTTCCACTTAGCAACAGGCCGACTAGCCACGATCCCACCCCGACCAAAACGCAGCAGATCAGAGCCAGCCCTGCACGCAAGCCGATATGACGCGTTCTAAGCTTGAACACAGTGGAATCCTCGTTAGCACTCATCACGCTATTTTACAAAAACGGCAGCAATTCTGTTGCAAACACAATTTTATCGCCTAGATGAAATGTAAAACAACTATAAGCTCGCTATCGAGTCTCAAGAGTCTCAATTCCCACCTCTTTCCAATCTAAGTGTTGCAATACATTAGACATTATGCGAAATAATGATGGGTGGAATCGCTGAAAGTGGCAATCTGCAACAAAGCCTTGTTGGGTGTTGGATTTTCGTAGGGGCGCAGCATGCTGCGCCCCATAGGCACGAAAATAGGCATAACAACCGGGTTAAGCTAGCGAAATGCTTGAATTGAGTCTCGTTTCGGAGACCCCCGACCCCTAAAGGGGAGTCGC
>JBBQST010000076.1:0-12483 GCA_038213625.1 Thermoflexales bacterium | reverse complement strand
CCACGGGGGGGTGGGTGGGGGTGTTTTCTTGGGCTATGGGCGGGGGGGGGGTGGGGGGGGGGTTTAGGGCCCCCCCCCCACCCACCAGCTGCCTTTGGTTTAAATCCCCTTCAACTCCAGTTCTTCTGCCCGATGGCAGCTGACCAGATGATCGTCTACGTTGCGCAGCTTCGGCACTTCGGTCTTGCAGCGGTCGATGGCGTATTTGCAGCGGGGATGAAACACGCAGCCGGAGGGCAGGTTGGCCAGATCGGGCACTTCACCGGCCGACACCGTGCGCTGGCCGCGAATGCGGTTGCTGGTGCGCGGCACTGATGACAGCAGCGCTTCGGTATAGGGATGTTTGGGATGCGCCATCACCTCAGTCTTGCTGGCCAGCTCCACCATACGGCCGGCATACATCACCATGATCCGGTCGCACATGTAGCGCACCACGTTCATGGCATGCGAGATGAACAGATAGGTTAGATTGTGCTCGGCTTGCAGGTCCTTCAACAGGTTGAGAATCTGGGCCTGAATCGACACGTCCAATGCAGATACAGGTTCGTCGGCCACAATCAGCCTGGGCCGGACTACCAGCGCGCGGGCGATGCCAATGCGTTGACGCTGGCCGCCGCTGAAGCTGTGCGGGTAGCGCCGCAGATGCTCCTTGCGCAGACCCACCTGCACAATCACCTCGGCCACCCGTTCTTCCATCTCACGGCCCGAGGCGATGCCGTTGACAAACAGCGGCTCACCCACCGTCTCCAGCACCGTCATGCGCGGGTTTAGCGAGGCATACGGGTCCTGAAAAATCATCTGGGCGTTGCGGCGCAGTTTGCGCAGATCGGGGCCGTTGAGCTGGGTGACGTTGACCATCTCGCCGTCCACCCGCAGATTCACCTCGCCCATGGTCGGCTCATACAGTCGAAGCAGCGTGCGCCCAAGCGTGGTTTTGCCGCTGCCGCTCTCGCCCACAATGCCGACGGTTTCGCCGGGGTTCACCGACAACGAGACGCCATCGACCGCTTTAACATAGCCGACCGTGCGCTTGAGAAAGCCCTTCTGCACAGGGAAGTATTTCTTCAGATCCTTGATCTCGAGCAAGGGCAGGTTATTGGCCGATGCGGCGGCCCTGACTCGAACAGAGTCCGCTTCAGCAGTCGTTGCTGCGGGTGCAATCGTTGGCGTTACGCTCATAGAATCTTTTCGGGTATTGCTCAGATTCGGATTTTGGACAGAATGACAGAATGGACAAATTTAGGATTTCGGTAACTACTCAGCCCTGATTTTTAGACAAGATTGACAGGATGAACAGGATTTACAAGATAAATCCTGTTCATCCTGTCAAAAACATCTGAGTGTTCGAATTTCTGCATATTGTCTATTTTGTCATTCTGTCCAAAAATCCGTGTCCGAGCAGTCACTGCATTACTTTTGATACAAGAAACAACTCACCTGATGGGTCGGCGTAATCTCAAATAAGGGCGGACGCTGGGTGTCGCACAGGCCGGGAATACGATGCTCGCAGCGGGAGAAGAAGGGGCAACCCCGCTGTTGAACAAATGGATTCGGCAACGTGCCACTGATCGGAACCAATCGCTCCTGATCGGCCTCAATGCGCGGGATGGACCGCCACAGTGCCTGGGTATACGGATGCAACGGCTCGGCGAACAGCTCGTCCGTCGTGGCCCGCTCCATCACCCGGCCCAGATACATCACAATGACTTCATCGGCCATCTCACCCACCACGGCTAGGTCGTGGCTGATATACATCATCGACATACCAAACTCGGCCTGCAGCTCTTTCAGCA
Organism: Thermoflexales bacterium; assembly: GCA_038213625.1. Lineage (GTDB taxonomy): Bacteria > Chloroflexota > Anaerolineae > J036 > Brachytrichaceae > JANMVQ01. The sequence continues at coordinate 10,690 of JBBQST010000076.1, read as the reverse complement.
GCTCCAGAATTTGCGCCTCGATGGTCACGTCCAATGCCGTGGTCGGCTCATCCGCAATCAGCAATTTGGGGCTGCACGAGATGGCCATGGCAATCATCGCGCGCTGGCGCATACCGCCGCTGAGTTGGTGCGGATACACATCGACAAGCCGTTTGGGTTGCGGGATACCGACCCGGCCCAGCACGTCAATGGCGCGGTTGCGGGCCGACTTCTTGGTCTCGCCCGGCAGATGCAGCAGGATGCCTTCGATAATTTGTTGCCCAATCGTGTAGAGCGGGCTGAACGACGTCATCGGCTCCTGGAAGATCATCCCGATCTCTTTCCAGCGGATGCTGCGCATCTCCACGCTCATGGCCCCAAGGTCTAACACGTTGATGGTGTTAGTGCCGAGCTTGGCCGCGATGAGCTCCGGCGTGGGCAATGCCACCGCATCACCCGCCCCAGCCAATGCGCCAGCCGGCACCCCAGCCGGCACCGCTTGTAACACCTTGCCATTGTTGTGCTTTGGGTCCAGATGCAGCAGAATTTCCCCACCCACAATTTTGCCCGGTGGCACAGGCACAATGCGCATGATCGACTGGGCCGTGACGGATTTGCCGCAGCCGCTCTCACCAATCACGCCAAGCGATTTGCCGTGTTGAATATCGAAGTCCACGCCATCCAATGCGTGCACCGTGCCTTCAAACAGGTTGAAATCAACCTGCAGGTTGCGAACTTCGATCAGTGGATTTCCTTTGGTCATAGTGAGGGGAGTTTTTGGTGATTAGTGATTAGTGATTAATTATTAGTGCAGAGTGAACGCCATTCAGTAGTCTTAACTAAGGACTAACAACTAATCACTAACAACTTGTCTTAGCGTGTATAGGGATCGGCTGCATCGCGCAGGCCATCACCTACGAAACTGAACAACAGGCCGGTGGCAATGACGAACAAGCCGGGGATCAACTGCCACGGCTGTTGCGCCACCGACACCAGGTTTTGCGCGTCTTGCAACAGCACACCCCAGCTCACAGCCGGTGGTTGCATGCCAACACCAATGAAGCTCAATGAAGTTTCGGCGAGGATGCCGGCGGGAATGCCGTTGGTGATCGACACAATCAAGTGGCTGGTGAAGCCCGGCAACAGATGCTTCAAAATAATACGCCACTGACCCGCACCCGCTGCCTGAGCCGCCAGCGCGTAATCTTCCTCGCGCAACTGCAACAGCTTGCCGCGCACCACGCGGGCTAAACCCGTCCAGCCAATAATTGAAAGTAATATCGTGATGGCGAAAAAGGTTTTCTCGGTTGACCAATCACGCGGCAACGCCGCCGATAGTGCAATCCACAACGGCAACTGGGGAATGGCCGATAGAAAGTCGATCAGGCGCTGCACGATCTCGTCGACCACGCCGCCGAAATAGCCCGATAGACCGCCTAGAACCACGCCGATGAGAAATGAAAGGGCCACGCCAACCAATGGAATGGCCAGCGAAATGCGAGCACCGTGGATTGTGCGCGAGAAGATATCTCGGCCCAGCCGGTCGGTGCCGAACAGGAACACGGGCGGTGCAGTCTTGCCCACGCCGGTGCTAAATAAATGCAGACTGGAAGGAAAAAGACCCAACAACTTATAGGGATCACCCTGTGAAAAAAATTGGATCGGAATCGGCTTGGTCTCATCTGGCGTAAAGATGAACTTGAAGGTCTTGGGGTCGGCCTTGCGCTTCACCGCGTAAATAAACGGCCCGCGCAGACTGCCCTGGTGAATGAACCGAATCGGTGTCGGCGGCCCTTGCTGCTGGCCCTCAAACCGGGTGGCCACGTTATACGGCGTCACAAACTCGGCGAAGATGGCCGAGAGATAGAGCAGTGCCAGAAAAAACACCGAGATAATGGCGAGTTTATGCCGTTTGAACTTCCACCAGATCAAATTCCACTGCGTGGCGTAATAGAACTTATCGTCCTTGTCCTGCGCCTGTGGGTCGACCGGAATGGGAGTCGGAGTCCCCGGCACATTTAGCGTCTGAGCACTCACTTGCGCACTCCTCCAAACCGGATGCGCGGGTCGAGCGCAGCCAGGGCAATATCGGACAGCAGCGTGCCAATGACGGTCAGCGTGCTCAACATCATGACGATGCCGCCGGCCAGATACAAATCTTGTGATTGAACGGCCCGTAATAGCACCGGGCCGGTAGTTTCGAGGCTAAGCACAATCGACACCACCACTTCGCCGCCAACCAGGCCAGGAAGCACAAAGCCGATGGTACTGATGAGCGGGTTGATGGCCATACGAACCGGATAGCGCATCAACACCTGATATTCAGACAGGCCTTTGGCGCGGGCCGTGACGACGTATTGCTTTTTCAGCTCGTCGAGCAGGTTGGCCCTAAGCACACGAATGGCGACACCGGTGCCGGTCAGCCCAACAATCAGAAGCGGCAGGACCAGGTGCTTGCCCAGATCCAGCAGCTTGGCCAGGCTGAAGGGTGCATCAAGATACTGCTGCGAAAACAAACCCAGCGGTGAAAAGCCAATGACCGTGATCGAAAAGTAAGCCAGAATGAGCGCGAGGAGAAAGCCCGGTGTGGCCAGGCCGATGAAGCTGAGAAAAGTAGAGGCGTAATCAATGGCTGAGTATTGCTTCACGGCCGAAATAATGCCGATGGGCGTGGAGATGATCCAGGCCAGCACCAACGACATCAACGAAATCGCCATGGTGCGCGGCACCCGTTCGGCCAGGATTTTATTCACCGGCTCGTTCCACTGAAACGAGTAGCCGAAATCGCCCTGCAGCATGTTGGTGACCCAACTGACGTAGCGGACGTAAGCCGGCTTATCCAGCCCATATTGCGAGGTCAGCCGGTAGATCTCGTCCTCACCGACCTGCAAGCCAGATTGACGCAGGCTCTCAATCCGGAAGCTTACCCAATCCCCAGGCGGCAACTCAATAACGGCAAACGACACAATGGAAATCAAAATTAGGATTGGAACCAATGTGATGACACGACGAATAATAAAAGCCAACACGAGCAGTCACCTCTCAAGTGGGGAGGGGAGGCGGCTAGCGGCTAGCAGCTAGCTGCCAACCGCCTCCCCAAATCTCTCACGAACTAGAACGAACTGCGCTTACGGCTGTTCAGTCCAATACAACTGCTCGCCGGCAAAGTTCAGCGCAATGGCATAGCCACCCGTCGCGACATTGCCCAGCTTCTTGTTGGCGATCATCGGATACTTAACGCCTTCAACAATGTTGATGAAGGGCAGATTGTCGCGCTCCCAGGCGAACGCGTCCTCGGTGATCTTCTGCCACTCGGCAGAGCCTGGCACAGCCGACCACCACTGAGCGGAGATGTCTGCGCCCTTGGTGATCCACTCCGGCGGCTTCTCGCCATTCTTGCCCTGCGACGAGATGTAATTGGCCCAGGCCATACCGGCGCGGCCAATGTTGTCGGTGGTGCCCAGACCGCCCATCCAACCCTGGTCATGGCTCCAGAACACCGTGCTCATCAGGTCGTTGGTGCTGCGGCGGGTACCCCACAACGTGGAATCAATCTTCTTCAGCAACACGCTGATGCCGACTGCCTTCAAATCCTCGGCCACAATTTCGGCCACTGGTGCAATGTCCGGCGCGTGGCCGCCATGCTCGATCAAAATCTGGAAAGGCTTGCCATCAGCGCCCAGGCGCATGCCATCGGCATCCTTGTTGGTCAGGCCAATCTCATCCAACAACTTGGCGGCTGCCTCGGGGTTGTATGCGCTGGCTTCATCACCAACCGACTTCAACGGCAATGCAGCATAGCCAAAGTAGATGGTCTCAATGATTTCGGGCCGGTTGATGGCCATGCTAAGCGCTTTTCGAAAGAGCGGGTCTGCGCTGTACTTCTTCCAATCCTCAGTGGCAGCCGTGCCCGTGTAGGTCTGGTTCAACTCCAGGCCGGTCGAGTCCACGTGCATATCCAACAACACCACATTGAAACCAGCCTTCTCTTCGTTCTCCTTGTAGAGAGGAACTTTGATCAACGCCGTGCTCTCGCGCAGGAAGTCGATCTCGCCGGCCAATACCTTCAAGTTCACCGCTTCGACATCCTGCACCTGGGTCGACACTAGCTTGTCGATATAGGGCAACTGTTGTCCCTCAGTGTCCACCTTGAAGTAGTAGGGATTGCGCTCGAACTGCAACTGACTGTTGTCGGCGCTCGTGAGCAACCACGGATAGAGGCTGGGATAGTTGAGGCAGCGGGGCTGATTGACGTCCCAGTTCTGGCAACGCTTCTGGTTGAACAGAGCCGGCCACTCATCTTCCTTCAACTTGGCTTCGGTCAACGCCGCAGCCAACTCGGCCTTATCGGCGTACTTCTCATGGAACTTCTTGAGGTAGTGGGCGGGGTTCAACCACTCGGTGTAACCCACCCAGCTCTCAATCGTGAACTGACGCAGAATGCCGCCATAGGGCTGCTCATAGCTCATCTGGAAGGTGAACGGATCCACAAACGTCAGCGTCGGCTCCACGCCATCGGGGCTGGCGCCGCTCTTCCAACGGGATGGAAACACTGGAGTCAGCTTCTCGTTCTTGAGCATATCCTCATAGGTGAAGCGCACATCCTCAGAGGTCACCGGCTCGCCGTCCGACCACTTCAATCCTTCGCGCATATGAAACGTGATGGTCTTGCCATCGGCGCTCACATCAAAGCTTTCCAGCACGTTGCCCTGCACGCCCTCGGTGCCAATGCCCGGGGCCATCAGCAGCGACTCGTTGTCCATGACAAAGAAGTCCGGCGACCAGTTGGCTGAGCTGTGGGCGCTACGCAAGGTGCCGCCGTACTTGCCTGGCTTCCAATCCGGCAGGTCGGCTGTGCTCAAAATGACGCCAGGCCCAACCACGAATGGCATCTTCGGCAGGCGCTCTTCGACGGGCGGCAACTTGCCGGCCTTTACCATTTCAGCCAGCATCGGGGCTTCCTGATACTTGGTCATGGCAGCGACGGGTGCAGCAGGGGCCTCCGTTGCTGCGGGTGCAGCGGCAGCCTCTGTTGCAGCGGGTGCCTCTGTTGCGACGGATGCCTCGGTAGCGGCGGGGGCCGCGGCAGCGGGTGCCTCGGTGGCCGCCGGTGCGGCGGGTGCAGCGGGGGCTGGGGTGCCGCCACTGCAGCCGGCCAATACTGAGGCCACCACAAAGAGTGCGGCCATCTTATACAAGCGACTTGGCTGTTGCATATTTATCCTCCTGGGAAACTTGGGTGAAATTAATCTGGGTGGATCAACTTCGTCAGAATGGGATCTCGTCTCTATCTTCTTTCTGTTCAGGGTTACAAAATCAATCAACCTGCTTGCTTCTCATTCAAACATACTGGCAGGTTATCCAATTCAGGGACTATTTACTTCTAGGACAACAAATCGTTCGCAAACCTCCTCAAATCAAATTTCGAACAACGGCATCGGCGTAAATCTTTTTGCGTCGAGCCGTCTTATCGGTAATCATGTGTCAAAACAAGGCTGCAACTGAGTTTTGCTTCGGAGACCCCCGACCCCTAAAGGGGAGTCGTTGATTTACTCAACGACTCCCCTTTAGGGGTCGGGGGTCATTTACAAAACTCCACTCAACATGCAAATTGGGCAATCCAAACACCTAAGCCTGTTGCAACTCCGGCTGCGCCCACACCAGCGGGAAGTGATCGCCGCGCATGAACTCGCCGTCTTTCACTTCGACAAACGGCTTCATGGGGTGATTGCCGCTTTCGACAAAGCGCGTCTCATTGGTCATGTAGTGAATGGCAATCGCTCGGCGCGGTCGCTCGCTAGGATTATCCGGCGAGCCGTGCCAGGTCAACGCGTGATGGAAATGCACTTCGCCTTTGCGCACTGGGCATGAGCGAACTTCGATGGGATGACCCTGGAACTCCTTGGGCATCTCGTTAAACGCCGGCACATTCTTGCGAATGAAGTCGATGTTGTTGCCCCACAGATGCGAGCCCGGCACCATGCGCATGCAGCCGTTCTCCTCGTCCACGTCATCCAAAGCCACCCAGGCCGTCACTTCGGTCATGGGCGCGATGATCGGCCACAACGGCGCATCCTGATGCCAGTGGGTGGTGCCGCCGACCTTGGCCGGCTTGTACTGAATCTGGTCGTGCCAGATGCGCAGGGCCGTCGCGCCGGTCAGTTGTGAGATCTCCTCGGCAATCCGCGTGTTGCGAATCAACAAATCGCGAAACGGCGTGCTGGCTTCCCAAATATTGACGATCTGCCAGACCGGGGCCGCATGAGCACCGCCATTGCCTTCGTTCAAATTGCGGCACAACACGGGTTGGGGAATATCCGGTTTGCCGTTGTCATCGATCACGCGGTGAACTTCGCTGCGCAAGAGGTCTACCTGTGCGTCGTCCAAAACACGCTCGCCGCGAAGATAGCCATCGCGCTTGAACTGCCGAATTTGATCCTCGTTCAACATGTCTAAAAGCCTCCTGGTCTAGATGCGTGTTATCGCTATGTTTGTGAATCTAGTCAAATGGATTTTGCAATGGCCGGAACGGCATCAACTGCCACGCCTGTGCACATCGCAATTCCACAGCGAAGACAATGGCTACCTAGACAGTCGCATCGACAGCCGCATGACAGCGGCATCTGTGAAATCACATTTGTGACTAGACATACGTTATATGAACTGAACCAAGTAATGTCAATTCATTAAACGCAACTTGTCAAACCGACAAACATGGCTGGGTAAACGAGGACAGATTGACAATCCAGCTTCCGTTTCTACAATTCGGCAACACACAAGTCCGGATACCGGCTAAAAGAGGAGTGAAGAGTATAACAACGATCCGCCATGAAATCGCGTGAACGTCAGGAACAAATTATTGCTTATTTGCTCTCCAAGGGCAATTTGCGCCTGGCGGAATTGCGTGAGCGCTTCCAGGTCTCCGAAGGCACCATTCGCAATGACCTGCGCGATCTGGAGGCCGGCGGCAAGCTGATTCGCACCCACGGCGGGGCCACGTTACCCAAAATGCGGCTGGTCACCAATGGTTTCGTTGCTGGCTATGGCTCTCCAACTCATCTCACCAACGACGAGCAACAGCATCTGGAGGCCCACAATATGGCCCACCGCGCCGCCGAGTTGGTGAACGAGGGCGATGCCATTTTGCTGTGCAGCAGCCCAGTGACGCAGGCCATGGTGGATGAGCTATTGCCGATGAAGCACCTGACCGTGCTCACCAACAGCTTCGATATTGCGCAGCGCCTGTCGCATAATCCCTCGCACACGGTCGTGCTCCTCGGCGGCCAGGTGCACTACAACGCCGACGCGATCAATGGCCCCATCGCCTCGGGCATGTTGGAGCGCATGCGGGTCAGCAAAGCCTTTATCAGCTGCGACGGCGTGAGCACGACCCAGGGATTTGCCAGCAATGAAATCGCTGACGCACAGGTGAAGTCGAGCATGATCTCGTGCGCCGACACCGTCATCATGCTGGCCCCCAGCCACACCATAGGCCATCTGGCGTTGATGAGTTTCGCCAGCCTGAATCAGGCCCATCACTTGATAACAACACACGAAGCGCCGACGGATATGTTGCGCGTGCTCATGTCGTCGGGCGTGCGCGTGTCGCTATGCGGCGAGCGCATCACCGAAATTTGCGCCGACTGCCCGCCCGACCGCAAGTGGCGCATCGGCTTCAGCAACCTCACCGAAGATCAGGACTTTTCGATTAAAGTCCGCGAGAGCATTGAGAAGGCGGCCCAATCATTGGGCGTGATCGATCTGGTGCTGACCGACAACGCGGCCGAGCCCAGCATCGCCCTCGAAAATGCGCGGCGCATGGTCGATGCCAATCTCGACCTGATGATTGAATATCAGCAGGACGAGCGCACCAATTACATCCTGATGGACATGTTTCGCAGCGCGCGGCTACCCGTCATCGCTGTCGATATTCCCATGCCCGGTGCAGTTTATTTCGGTGCTGATAACTATCGCGCCGGCCGCATTGCCGGCGAGGCTGCCGCGAGTTGGATTCGCGAGCACTGGGCCGGCAAGCTCGACAAGATTGTGTATCTGGAGCAAACCGAGTCCGGCTCCATTCCCGCCACTCGTATTCAAGGCACCCTGGATACCCTGCGGGCCAGCATTCCTATCAAAGACAGCGACATTTTGCACAGCGACACGCACGGCGGCCTCGAAGAATCGCGCATGGCCGCGTTGAATGCGCTGCGCAATATTCCATGGGGCAAGCATGTGTTGTTCATCGGCATCAACGCCAACTCCGCCATCGGCACGCTGGAGGCAGCCGAGACGCTGGGCCGCCAAAGTTGCACCGCCGTCGTCAGCCAGAACGCCAGCCGGCGCATTCGCAGCGAGTTACGCCGTGGCAACCCGATGTTGATCGGGGCCGTGGACTACTTTCCCGAGGCCTATGGCGACCGCATTTTGCAGATGGCAATGCATTTGCTAGCCGGCCGGTCCGTACCGCCCGCAACCTATACCGATCACGCGCTCATCACCGCCGCCAACGTTCAACGCTTCTATCCCAACGACCCCAAAGACGTCACCGAATTGTTTGCCATGCCGGCGGCGCAAATTGCTTAAGCGGTGCCGGTTGCTGTGAAGTAGCTATTGTTGAGTAAAAGAAAGTCGTTACGTCACAACGTCATTCCCGCGGAGGCGAGAATGACGGCTTAAATTTTTGCGTTCCACTTTGTATCCGCTGCCATGCACACGCCCCATATTGCCCCCACCCTTGCAACCCAAACAATAGCTCTACCCCGCGCCAAAGTCGGCGTGTTCGGCATTGGCCTGGCCGCATATTGGCCGCAGTTCGACGGCCTCAAGGAACGACTAGAGGGCTATCAGCGCGAGGTCGAAGCGCATCTGGCCGGCTTTGGTGCTGAGGTGGTGTCGGCGGGGCTGGTCGACAACGCGCCAGCGGCCATGGCGGCCGGCGACCTGTTTGCCCAGGCCAATGTCGATCTGATCATTTGCTACGTCGGCACCTACGCCACCTCGTCCCAGGTGTTGCCGGCCGTGCAGCGAGTGAAGAAGCCGGTGCTGGTGTTGAACTTGCAGCCCTCGGCTTCGCTCGACTACGCCAATATCGACACCGGCGAGTGGCTGGCCAATTGCTGCGCGTGTTGCGTCCCCGAAATTAGTAATGCGTTTGCGCGCTGCCGCATCGACTTCAACGTCGTGTCTGGCCAACTGCAACCGGAGTCACCAGCCGGCGCAAAGGCGTGGGCGACGATTTCCGATTGGGTGCGCGCGGCCGGCGTCATGCGCGCGCTCAATCGCAGCCGCATCGGCTTTCTGGGCCATACGTATCCCGGCATGCTCGATCTATATTCGGACAACACCATGATCCAGGCCCAGACCGGCGCGCATGTGGAAATGCTGGAGATGGACGATCTGGAGCAACGGGTGAACGCCGTGAGTGCGGCCCAACTGCAAGCCAAGGAACAGGAGATTCGCGACACATTCGAGTTTGCCCAGCAAGGGCGCGACAAAATTAGTATGCCGGTGTCGCCGGAGTCACTCACTGGGTCGGCCCGTGTGGCGTGCGGCCTGGATGCGCTGGTGAAGGACTTCGATCTGCAAGGTTTGACCTATTACTATCGCGGCATCGACGGCAATATCTTCGAGCAATTGGGTGCCTCGCTCATCGTCGGCAATTCGCTGCTGACTGCGCGCGGCATTCCCTGTGCCGGCGAGGGCGACCTTAAAACGTGCCTGTCCATGTTCATCCTGGATCGCTTCGGCGCTGGCGGCAGCTTCACCGAGTTCTACGCCATGGACTTTAACGAGAACTTCGTGCTGATGGGGCACGATGGGCCGATGCACATTGCCATCAGCGAGGGCAAGCCGGTGTTGCGCGGCCTGGGCCTGTTTCACGGCAAGCGCGGCTACGGCCTGTCGGTCGAGGCCAAGGTCAAATATGGCCCCATCACCATTCTGGGCACGACTCAAACCGCCGAAGGCAAATTGAAGTTTTTGGTGGCCGAGGGTGAAGCCATCCCCGGCCAGACTTTTCAGATTGGTAACACCAACTCGCGGCTCAAGTTTTCGCTGGGGCCGGCCGAGTTTATGGACACCTGGTGTACGCATGGGCCGACGCACCACGTCGCGCTCGGCATCGGCCACCTGCGCAGCAAGCTCGACAAGTTGGCGCGCATGATGGATATTGAAATCGTGAATGTGGGATGAAAAGAGGCCGTTGGCTGCTGGCTGTTAGCGGCTAGCAGCCAATCGCCAGCAGCCTCTTTTCATGCCAACTCAATAGGGAGACACAAAAAATACTATGGAGCGGGTTTGCTTTTTAATTCGGGTGAAGCCCGAACGCATCGAGGAATACAAGGAGCGGCACAAGGCCGTATGGCCGGACATGCAACAGGCGCTGACCGAGACCGGCTGGCACAACTACTCGTTGTTCCTGCGCCCCGACGGCCTGCTGGTCGGCTACTTTGAAACGCCCAATCTCAAGGCTGCACAGGAGGGCATGAAGCAGCGCGAGGTGAACCATCGCTGGCAGAGCTACATGGTCGATTTGTTCATGACGGCCGATGGCGGCCACGCCGACGACAACTTCGGCATGCTGGAGCAGGTCTTTTATCTAGCTTAAAGCAATGAGCATAGAGCTATGAGCGGTGGGGGGGGGGGGGGGGGCGAGAGGGTGGGGGATGGGTTGATGCGGAACACAGCAACAAAAAGAAAAAAATAATAATAA
>JBBQST010000075.1:0-12512 GCA_038213625.1 Thermoflexales bacterium | reverse complement strand
TTGATCCGGCTTCAACAGCTCATTCTTGGCGTGGCTGATCATGCCGTGAATCGCGCCCGGCTTGTACTTCTTCTCGTCGATGTTCATCTCGCCCAGCGCGGCCTTGACCACGTTCAGTTGGTCGTCGCTGTCGTAGATGGTAAAGTTGCGATCGAGGCCGGCATTGTGCGCCTCGCGCCGCAAAATGCGGGCGCAGATGCTGTGGAAGGTGCCGATCATCAACTCATCGGCCTTGCCGCCCACATCGGGCGTGCGCCGCAGCCGCTCCTGCATCTCGCGCGCGGCCTTGTTGGTAAACGTCACCGCCATGATGCGATACGCAAAGATATTGCGCGCATTCAGCAGATGCGTGACGCGGCTGGTGAGCACGCGCGTCTTGCCAGAGCCAGGGCCGGCCACCACCAGCGCCGGCCCGTCTTTGGCTTCCACAGCCTTGCGTTGATTGGTGTTCAGGCCCTCAAGATAGGCCGCGGGCGAGGAGTCGGACATGCGTTCTATTTTAATCGCAGTGGGCTGAATGAGGCGGCGTAAACGTAATCGTAGACGTTTACGTTCACGTTCACGTTCACGATTACGACTACGTTGACGCCAACCCTTCAACCACTACGGTATCGGCGTCGGCGTCACGGTCATCACATCGTTGGTGGGCGAGGGGGTGAGCGACGGCGTTGGCGTGCGGGTGGGTGTGACGAGCGGTGTGTAGGTGGCCGTGGGCGTGGGCGTTTCGGTCACGCGGGGGGTAGCCGAGGGCGGCGAGGTTGGGGGGGCCGGCGGTGGGTTGCCGGGGAATCCGCTGGGTGTGGTCGGCGTCACGGGTTGTGGCAAATCGAGCACGGGCGAGAGCTCACTGACGGCCAGTTCATCGGCCCGCGTCTCTGGCGTCACCGAACCCCGGCTCACCCAGCCGGCCCGTCCGCCTTCGACCTTGACCTGGTACCACACGCCATCGCTGTTGCTGGTAAAGGCGGTGGCGGTGACGACGGTGCCGCGGGTGATGGCGAACAGTTGATAGTCGAAGCCCGGGCCGGTGCGAATGTTCACCAGCGCGCCGCCCGTAGCCACCAGCCGCGCATAAGGCCGGCCGGCGATGGGTGATGAGTCGGTGGCCCGAATCGGTGCGGGCTCGTCGGTGGGCTCGTCCGTAGGCGTGGCCGTGTCGGTGGCGGTGATCTCGAGTTCGGCCGCGATGGTCGTGCCTTTAAACTCTGGCACACTCACGTTGGTGGCCTCGACGACGTCTGGGGCAAAAGTAGGCTCGCCCAGAAAGCTGATGTCGGGCCGGAATGGGACGCTGGTGGGCCGGGTGGATGCCGGCACCCGCAGTTGGCCGGTCAGCCATAAGGTCGCCATTAGCGCAATCAGTCCCACCACAAACCCCATTGCCACTACGGTGAGCACGCGCCGGCGGTTGGTCCCGAATTGTGTCGGAAGCTTGTTGGGAATCTGATTGGGCAGTTCCACCTCTTCCGTGTCCATCGGCACCGCTGGCAATTGTCGGGCCGGCATCGCATCGGTGGGAATGTAGCTGGAATGCTGGGGAAAAGCCTGCACCAGGGCATTCAGCGCATTGGCGACCGCGCCGGCGCTGTCAAACCGCTCGGCCACATCCTTGGCCATGGCTTTGCCCAGAACGGCATCGGCCTCTTCGGGCAGATCGGGCCGATGGGTCTGCAAGGTGGGCACGGCTTCCACCACGTGCTTCATGGCGATGCTCATCCCAGTCGGCCCGCTGTAGGGTGGCGTCCCGGTCAGCATTTCATATAACACCGAGCCGAGCGCGTAAATATCGGTGCGGCGATCCAGCGGTTTGCCCAGCGCCTGCTCGGGGCTCATGTAGGCCGGCGTGCCCAGCACCAGGGTGCCGGTGGCGCTGCTGTTGTCGTTGGCTTCGGTGATCTTGACAATGCCAAAATCCGACAGAAAGGCATTGCCCCGATCATCAAACAAAATGTTGCCGGGTTTGAGGTCGCGGTGGATCACGCCTTTGGCGTGGGCTTCGTCGAGCGCGGAGGCAATCCGGGTCACAATGCGCGCGGCACCGGCCAGCGACATGCGGGTGTTAAGCCGTTCGGCCAGTGAGCCGCCGTGCATATAGCGCATCACCAGATAGGGCCGTCGATCCTCCTCGCCAAAATCGTAAATGGGAACGATGGCCGCATGTTCCAACGCGGCTACGGTGCGGGCTTCGCGCTCGAAACGACGGCGCACATTGGGCTGGTCACGCACCTCGTGCGGCAACATTTTGATGGCTACATCGCGGTCTACCCGTGGGTCATGCGCCAAGTAGACCACTGACATGCCGCCGCGGTCTAACTCGTTTTTGACTTGATACCGTCCGATGGTTCTGAGAGCCATGATGTCGCCAAATGTTGAGCTGGATGAAGTTGAGCAGTAACGGGTAGGGTTGTGGGGACGATGCTTTGCTGCAAGTAACCACTACAAGCGTATTCTAATGGAAAGACTACTTATTGAGCCTGTGTGCCAGTTTTAACGCCAGGGAATGCAACTTTGTTACGGAATTGTCGAATGTCGAGCCGGCCAGGCCGTGTGTAGTGTTGGATATTACCGGCAATGGCGGGATGATTCCCATGCGACAACCCATTTTCTCACAGGCGTTTCGCAGCACGAAACGGCCCATTTTCCACCGAACATGCCTCAGCAGCGGTATCGCTGGCGTGGTTAGATGCGAAACATCAAGGCTCCAATCCAATTGATCAATGCATGAACTGTTGCGGCCGCGGTCACGTTCCTGCGCGTTACAAACGTCAGTGCGTAGACCACGCCTGCCACAGTTGCAATCCCCCCGACCCAGATTGTAACTGGCACTGAGATTTCACTCACTGTGCCAGTTACATTCAAAAAATACTGGAGGTGCGCAAGCCCAAAAAACAGGCTTGAAATCACAATCGCCTGCCCGATTGGCCAGGCCAGAACATCGTGCAAATAGGTAAGGATGGAACCGCGAAACAATAATTCTTCAGGCAGTGCCACGAAAAGAAAAATATTCAGCAGCTTGAGTAGGGCCGGCGCGATGCCACTCAGGCCGGCATTCAGTGTCAGTTGCAGGGTCGCGCTGTCGAACTGCAACACGCTGCTAAAGAGGCCGAGCGGCACCAGTAGCACAACCGCGATCACCCCGTATAACAACACCGTGCCGACTCCACGCGCTGAGGGGCGAAATGATAGACCCAGCGGCGTAAACCGGTCGGCCAGTGCCAGCACAAGCAGCAATAACGGCAACAATATGACATCGAAATATTGCAGGTTATCGGTGTTAGGCAGCGCATAGTCTGGCAATGCCTGAAACTGGGCGCTGTACCACAGTGAGAGCACGCCGCATACAAACAGAAAGTTAAGACGTTGCTTTTGGGTGTGTGTGGTGAGCACTAGCAGCAAAATGGGCAATGCCATCGCCCCCAGTCGCATCGCCCCGTCCACGGTCGTGATCGGTTCGTTGCGAATCAGTGGCACGGCCAGCGGCAACATCACGGTGACCAGGCCGGTCGCAATGTCGCTGCGTTTCAAGGCCGGCGTGTTGAGCAGGGCACACGCCACTGGCAGAAACAGCAACATGGCCGTTGAGAGCAGAATGGAAGGATCGAAGTCGGGGTCCTGCCGCGCATACAATGCATAAGGCACGATCACGACCAACGGCACCACCGCCATCAGCAAGGCATATTCATTGCTGTTCTGCCGAAACGAATAGGCCACCGAGGGGATGCTGAGCAACAGGTAGCCGGCCAGCGCACCGACGATCACAATCAGTGGCAGGATATAGGTGGTTGGCGGGGCTGAGCCATTGGCCGTGAGCTGTTGAACCAGCCCAACCAGGGTCACACTCCACAACACCATCCGCACCAATCCGTCCACGCGGTGGACTTCTTGAGGCGCTGCCTGACCTGCGGGGACTGGTTGAGCGGATTCGAGGGGCCGTGGTGCTGACGATCCTTCCTGCATGCGCGCGATTTTACTCGTTGCATCCTGCCGCCTGTTGCTTACAGATCAGAAGGATTGACCCGCACACGCTCTTATCGTTCCAACGCGACCCTGTGAATCTGGCTCTGTGCGTCGAAGCCGTTCAGCGAAAGATATAACTGACCCTCGGTCACCGACACATCCAGCGTGTTGCGTCGCTCAATCCGGCTGACCAGGGAGGTGATGAACCCATAATCAAAGCTGTGAATCTCGATGTGCTCGGCCTGATAAATGCCGTGGCCGTTGAGGTTGCGCCGCAGCATATCCGGGTTGCGGTGGGTGTAGATGAGGACGCGGTCGGCCGCCTTGCTGGCGCGATGCACCTTGTCTGGATCAGGCATGCCCACCTCGATCCAGGTTTTGATCTGGCCCGTGTAATCCTTGGTCCACACGGCGGGCTCATCGCCTCCACTGCTGCCGATGCCCTGCCCAAACACCATGCCTTCCTCGTACTCCATGCACAGCGCCAGAATCCGCGAGAGCAGATAGTCCGGCGTTTCGGTGGGATGCTGCGCCACCCGCAATGGAAAGGCCTCGTAGACCCCGCGATCGACATTGCTGACGTTGACTTCGAACTGGTAAACCGTTGCGCCTTGGGCCATAAGATTAGATTAATTTGAGGTGTCTTTAACGGGAGTTGGAGTTATGGAGGCAGAAGGTGTCGGGACAGAAAGTGTCAGGAGTGTCCAAAGGTGTCGAGGTGTCAACACACCTGACACTTTCTTCCCCGACACCTTGTTTAGGACTTCGGCGTTAGCAAGCGTGGATAGAGTGTGGCAAAGATGCTTAATCGTGTGCGCGAGAAATTGCGCTGCACCACTGTGGTGTCGCCAAAATTCATCAGCCGATCCTGCCGCGAGGTGTGTTGTGGCCAGGCCAGCCCCGCGCTGGAGGCAGGTACGCCGGTGGCCGCAAACGCCGACCAGTAGCCGCTGACTTGCACCGCCATGGCCCGGTCCGCATCATCCACCTTGCCGATGAAATCCGGCGTCATATCCAGCGTGTTGAACGCAAAGGCAATTTCACCGCCATGTGACACGCCATACTTCCACTTGTCGCTTAAACCCGCTGGCACGTATCCGAAGTAGTAGCGCCACGTGGGTGCGCGCCGCGAGTGCAGCGTAGCCAGCCGCAGCACTGGCGCGACAAACACCAGATCCCGCACCACCTCCAGCGCCAGCGTCTCATCATCGCGCTCGCCCAGGTACAGCAGTCGGGCCGCGATTCGCGCCGCGCCCAGATTGCGCAGCAACGCCGTCACATCGATGCCGAATCCAACGGCCACACTGCCTTCGTTGCTGACGCTGCCTAAAATAAGTGGCAACGGCGCTTCCTGTCCCTTCTCAAACGCGCTTAGGATCGATTGCGGCATCACCGAATCGCCTACTGTAACCACTGGCGCGCTGGAGTATTTAACGCCTTTGAACGGCTTGAACTGCTCGGCCGTCACTGCGCGCAATTCCTCGGCGGTGGCATTGGCCCCATCCAGCCCCAACGCGCTGGCCACGTTGGTCCCTAGTTCCACAGCCTTGGCCCGGGTGGCCTCGGGAATGCCGTAATAGCTTTGGGCAATCCCCTTATGAAAAAGACCTTTGGCCAGTGGCGAGGTGAACAGCGCCAGCACGGCCGCACCACCGGCCGACTCGCCAAAAATCGTGACGTTATTGGGATCGCCCCCAAATGTAGCAATATTTTTCTGCACCCATTGCAGCGCGGCGATCTGGTCATATAGCCCAAAATTCACTGCACCCTGTGGACTGTCTTTCTCCAGCGCCGGGTGCGCAAAAAAGCCCAACTGGCCGAGCCGGTAGTTAAAGGTGACCACGACCATGCCCTGTCGCACCAGCGGCGCGCCGTCATACGAGGCCAGGCTGCCCGAGCCAATGTTGTAGGCTCCGCCATGAATCCACACCATGACTGGCCGCTTGGGCGCGTTCGTGGCTGTTGTTGCGTCCGTCAGGGCTGTTGTTGTGGTTACGGCGGCCGTGAACACGTTCAAATACAGGCAATCCTCGCTCTGAACGCCTTTATCCACCGCCGTCTCGAAACCAGGCACCTCGGGCTGCAAACATGTATTGCCAAATGCATCGGCCTTGCGCACACCGTCCCAGGCCGCAGCGGGCTTCGGCTCGTGCCAGCGCAGGTCGCCGACGGGCGGTGCCACATACGGAATGCCCTTGAACGAGACGACGCCGTCGGCAAGCACACCCTCAACGCGACCCGGTTCGGTTGGCACCACCAACGAGTTGGATTGCTGACTCACGCGGGCAAGTATCGGCGCAGTGCCTTGCATACTGGTCATCAATGCGATCGCGATTCCTACCGCCATTGTCCGAGCCCATCTCATTGCTTGATTTCTCCTCATGTTTATTTGCTGACCTGAAAGACATGATTGTAAGTGGGCTGTGTTGCCGACACCAACCCTGTCGCCGGTTCCATAAACAAATTCCAGGTCGCGAAGAAATCGCACGGTTCTAGGAAATTCGCCAATCCAACAAAATCCAGACAAGACATCGGCTTGCCCTCCAGGGCCATCGCTGTATCTGCCGGTGATCTGGTGATAGGGTCAACAGTGATTTTGAAGATGCATGTTCAGGCGTTGGATCGTTGCAACCGGCCCAACCCCTAAGTTGCACTCGCCATGGAAAGTGTATCCATGGTTTGCGGCTCCTGGGTTTCAGTATCCGTTTTTCGATAACGATCAGGCGAGTAGCCAGTGACGGTGCGAAAATCCCGGCTGAAATGGGCCGAGTCGTAGTAACCCAGTTCTAGCGCGAGCCGGGTTAAATCTACGCGCTCACTGGTCCCCAGCCGTTCTTGATCCAATGCATCGATGGCGGCCTGGATGCGATACCGCTGAATGACCCATTTGGGACCAATGCCCACATAGTCCAGAAAATCCCGTTGGTTGGTTCTGAGGGAAATTCCCCGCCGGCGCGCCAGTGCATGCGTTTCCCAAAGCGCGTGATCCTGCCGGGCGGCACGCACGAGGTCGCGAATATCCTCGCTCACGGTGTCTCGTAGTGGGCGATGGTTCAGCAGAAACGCATCCATCCGGGTTGTGCGCTCGGCATTGGACGCGTTCATCAGCACTGGAAAAAGTTGAAGGGCTGCGGCTTCCCATGCAGTTGCCCCATCCCCTAATTGTTGTGCGTGGCCGGTCAATGCATTGACGCCGGCACCCCACCACGGCCGAAACATGCCTGGGTGAAAATGAACCGCGAAGACATCGCCCCGGCCGCGCAAATTCCTTTGATAACTTCGAGGAACCACACCGGTCGCAACCACACAGGCGCCGGGGCCATTTGTCATCACGTCGTCCTCAAAGCTCAGATCGATGGTGGGATTGGTGATCACGGTTTGGACAAACGTCTTTGTACCCAAATCCCAATCGACGGCCCAGTAATACTCAACCCACGGCTGCAATTCAGGATGAGGTTCGAATAGATTGAGGCGAAAGGCCTGGGTTCCCACTTCCTTTTTTAAAACGCCTTTTGCCGATACCGAATTTTGATCTTGCCCAGACTGTCGCATTTTTACAAGCCTCGGATACTGAAAAAGTATATCCTCAATACTCAGGCATGACCGGGGAATTGCGATTCTCGCACGCTCCGTGCGCCTAATTCAAAAAAGAAACATGAAAATATTTCCGCTTCGTTATCGGTATACCGACTGGAAGGAAACGACATTATTTGAGCGCCCTGATGGTGGGAAAGTCACTCGCGTCGAAGCCGAGTTTTCGTATGAGGGCGAGCTGGCCGGCTCCACCAAGCTGGGCTATGTCATGCACTATCGCCCCGACGAAACTGGATCGTATGATGGTTGGGAACAGTTTGATGGCAGTTTCGAGGGCAAACCGGCCAGCGTTTTATTTCGTCACGAGGGCACGTTTGACCCCAAGGGCGTCGATGTGCGCGTGACCAGCGTGGAACACACCGCAACCGGCAGCCTGGCACACCAGAGACTTGGTTTTTTAATCCGGTTTGAAGGGCATGGGCCGTATGAATTGACACTTAATGTCGAGTGAAGTCGAGTGAAGTCGAGTGAAGTCGAGTGAAATCGAGTGAAGTCGAGTGAAATCGAGTGAACCATGGGCAAATCAATCTATGCCTCAAGAAGGAAAGAATGCACACGACTAATTATTCAAATACATTTATTGAAGTGGCCGACGATTGCAAAGTTGAGGTTGGGACCATCCCGCCTGAGAAGCCAGTGAAGACCATTGCACAAATTCAGCACGATCTTATTTCCAGGAATCCCTACACATTCACATCGGATGATGTGATTTTTGCGGCCTATGCCGAAAAGAATAAGATCGCCCCTGCGAAGTTAGAAGAAGAACGAGCCAGGTTTTTCTCAAAGGGTCAGGCCTGTCTCCGTGCATCTCCCTTGGGAAAGACTTACGGCTGGGGTATTCACTCCAATGCCGAGTCCAAAGTCGCAATTTACGCGAAGGGTTCAAAAGAATACAAAAAGTATGTCAGCGATGAATCCCTGAAGCATCTAAAAGCAATGAAAAGCGCAAGGTGATATCTGCGAATTAATGTAACTACTCAGGCCTTTTGGACAGGATGAACAGGATTTACAAGATCGGGAGCAGATTTCCATCCTGTGCATCTTGTAAATCCTGTCTCAAAATATGAGGCTGAGCAGTTACGAATTAATAACGATTTGCCGGCATCGCGCTTACGAATGCGATGGCCGGTCGGCCAACACATCCAGCAACGCCGTCAACCCCAACAAATAGCTGCGCCAGCCAAAGCCGGCCACCGTGCCCACCGCCACTGGTGAGATATACGAGTGATGCCGGAATGCCTCGCGCTTGTAGATGTTGCTCAGGTGCACCTCTACGGTCGGCAATGCCACCCCGCTAATGGCGTCGCGCAGGGCCACGCTGGTGTGGGTGTAGCCGCCGGGGTTGATGAGGATGCCGTTGGCCGTGGTGCGCGCCTCCTGCACGGCGTCAATCAACACCCCTTCGTGGTTGCTCTGCAAAATTCTGAGCATCGCGCCGCGCTCGGCCGCCAGCGCATTCAGCCGCGCATTAATGTCGTTCAACGTCGTGCGGCCATATACCTCCGGCTCGCGCAATCCCAGCAAGTTCAAATTAGGCCCATGTAGCACAAGAATATTCATGATGATCTTTACTGACTACTGACTACTGACTACTGACTACTGACTACTGACTACTGACTACTCGCTCCTTCCCTCAACGACTTCAACACCTCTTTCGCTCGCCCCTCATCCACCTCATTGCTGATGAAACACGCACCCGGCTCGCGAATGAGGATGAAGCGCAGGTTGCCGCCGGCCTTCTTTTTATCGCTTTGCATGATGTGCCACACGGCATCGACATCATAGTGCGCGGCCAGGTGTGGGTAGCGCGAGAGGTGGGTGGGCAGGCCCACTTGATCGAGCACGGCCACCCCCTCATCCACCAAGGCCTGCGTGCAATAGCCCAGCTGGTGCGACGCGCGCAACGCGCACACCATGCCCAGCGACACGGCCTCGCCATGCCGGATGGCAAACCGGCTCCATGCCTCCAGCCCGTGGCCAAAGGTGTGGCCGAGATTCAGCAAGGCGCGCCGGCCTTTCTCGAATGGATCTTCCTCCACCACATCCCGCTTGAGCAGAATCGCATCAGTCAATAGGGCTTGCACCGTGCCTACATCGCTCCACGGAGACGCGCTCGCCGTTGTGCCGGATGCAGCGCCGGCCAGATAGATCTGCCGGATGCGCTCCCAGGCCTCACCGCCGCGAATCAGGCCGCCTTTGATGATCTCGGCCAGCCCACACTGCATCTCGATAGCGGGCAGGGTTTGCAAGCAGGCCAGGTCGATGACGACGAGCTCGGGTTGTTTGAACGCGCCGACTAGATTCTTGCCAAACGGCGTGTCCACTCCCACCTTGCCGCCAATGCTCGAATCGGCCATGGCCAGCAACGATGTTGGCACCTGCACAAACGGCACACCGCGCAAATAGGTGGCCGCGGCAAACCCGGCCACATCGCCCACCACGCCGCCGCCCAGTGCAATGACGGCGCTAGTCCGCTCCAGCCCGTTCTCGGCAAACGCGCGATACATCGCTTCCACGCTGCCCAGATGTTTGTGCGCTTCGCCGGCGGGCATGCAGTGCAGCACAACGCGCAACCCAGCCTCGCGCAGGGCCTGCGCCAGCGGTTCGCCGTAGAGCCGGCCGGTGTTGTCGTCGGCCACAATGGCAATGGGCGCGGCGCTATTTCGCGCTGCAAGCATGCGCCCCAGCTGGCTAAACACGCCGTCCCCCATCACCAGGTCATACTGGCCGCTGGGGTGCGCCACCGCAATGCGCCATTGCTCGCTCTCGAAAAGCTGCGTCACGCGTTGGGCAATCCGTTCGGGCGAAAGGGCCGTGGTGCCGACGTGATAGTGCAACTCGGCGTAGGCGGGCGCACGCTCCTTCAGTAGCTGAGCAATTCGCTCCTCGGCCTGTCCGCCTTGCAGCATCGGTCGTCGCGCGGCGGCTTCTGGCCCCAGGCGTTTGAGCACATCCTCGGGGGTTGCGATCAGGTTCACGCATAGGCCGGCTTGTAGCAACATGGCGCGGTTCTCGGCATTCACAATCATGCCGCCGCCGGTGGCCACCACCAGATTCTTGCGCCCGGCAATCTCGCGGGCCAGTTCAGTCTCTCGTGCTCGAAAATAAGCCTCGCCGTGTCTGGCAAAAATTTGGGGAATGTTGATACCTTCGCGTCGCTCGATCTCGACATCGGTGTCGAGAAACGTCCAGCCCAGGGCCTGCGCGCACAGCTTGCCCACTGTGGTTTTGCCCACGCCCATGAAGCCAGCCAGAATTAAATTTCGGCGGCTGGGATGTGATGAAGGTGTAATTTCCGGTGATGACGTGTTGTTCATTCGATAACTTCTTTAAGGGATTTCAATGGTACCCACCAAAACTGAATCGTCGGGGAACGCTTCACTCAGTGGATTCACGGCGCGTAATCGTGTCCCGCTGGCCGCAGAGTAGACACCGGCGCGAATCGAATAAGTGCCAGACGCCAGGTTCGCCGGCAACGGCACCAGGCGGGTGTCGCGCCATTGATCGCCAACCTGCCAGCGCGCCGGCTGGGCCAGGTTGCCCACCGGCAATCCATCCGTCTGCGCCACCAGCCAGCCATCGGCCGCCTGCACATGCACGAACGTCCGCACATCCTCGGTCAGCGTCACCCAGCTTTGCCAGGTGAGCGTAACGCGTAACACTGCGCCCGATGTCGGAGTTTGATCTATCTGATGGCTTCCACCCAACAGGGCCAGATTCTCGTCATACACGGCCAGCCAGTTCGTCGCACGTGGTGTGTGGGTGGTTTCAAGCGCGCCGGCATCGTAGACCTGGACATCGGGCAATGCCATATCCGTCATCACGATCTGTTCGGCATCGCGCATCCGGGTCTGCACATCGTCGGTGCTGCGCGGCTTGCCGGCCACCACATAGTCATAGCGCCACGGCCGTTTCAAGTCGGCCAATTCCACATCGTCGATGGGAACCTCACGGCCGGTGTGCGTCCAGTAATAGTCGAAAAAACTGGCATATTCCGGCACAATCGAAATCCCTTCGTGTCCCACTGCAAAGATATGGGGCGCGGCCAGCCAGCGCGGGACGTTCACCACCATGGCCGGCTTCTGTTGAGTCGGCGGCACAATCGCCAGCAACTGGTCTACGGCTCGATCGGCCTGGGCATACATCTCGGCGCGGCTGCGCAGGAACCCTACGCTGCCGACCGCAATCGCCAGAGCCAGGGCTGCACTGAGCCCCTTGCCAATTAGGCCCGCGCGACTGTTGCGCCAGGGAATGCTCAGCGGCAACACCCACAACAGTGCGCTGCCAGCCGCAGCCTGATACAGCAGACGCGGTCCATCGATGACATAGCTGAACTGCAACAGCGCCCACGCCGGTGCCGCGCAGATCGCGAACCAACCCAGTGCCAAAGCCACGGCGCGCCCACGGCCAGCCGCGGCCAACCCGGCCGCCAGTGCCAAAATCACCAATCCACACACTACATAGATGGATTGCAAATCGTCCAGCCCCACCGCTGCTTGATGCAGCCGCGCGGCCAGCGGTGCGACCGGATAGGCCAGCCCTTGCAGAAAGTAGGCCGCGTTCTGGTAGCGCGCCTCCCAGTTGAGCAGATTGGTTTCCAGCTCACCCGATTTGCCCACACCCTGACGCATGAACACCAGCACGGCCGCGCCCAACACCGCGATCAGCACATACGGCCACCCACGCCGCACCAGTGCCGAACCGGTCATGCGCGTTTCATTTTCCGATGTCAGCCACACCAGGATCAGCAACGGCGCAACCGCCAAGCCCACCTCGTGAGTGAAGACGGCCACAACGGCACAGGCCAGTGATAGCGCCATCCACGCCCTCGCCTGCCCTTTCGTGGCACGCTGCGCCATCAAGGCTGCAACCAACGCGCCCAAAATAGCTGTGAGCACTAGCACATGAAACAGCGAGCCGACCCATGGCACGGCCTGATAACTAAAGGGATAGAGCAGGAA
>JBBQST010000074.1:0-12515 GCA_038213625.1 Thermoflexales bacterium | reverse complement strand
GCCCCTCCACAAATTCGCGATAAGGCATTTCGCCGCAACCCAGATCAATGAATCGGCCACGCGCATGCTGCTGAATGAGCGGCAGTGTGACTTGATACTGGCTATACAACGCCGGCGAAAAGTAACGCCGCTCGGGTGAATGAATCAGGTCCCGCTCGATCTGCGCGCGCGCGCGTTTGAGATATGCCTTCATACTGCCTGCTTTGCACGGCCGGCAACCGCCGCCCGTTCGAATACGCCCATCAACTGCGCAGCAATCACCGGCCAGCTATAGCACTCCTGAGCGCGCTGCCGAGCGGCCAAACTGAAGGCGTGCCAGCAGGCCGGATCGCGCAACAACTGCAAAATGGCGTGGGCCAGCGCGGTTGCATCGGCTGGCGGAACCAGCAGGCCCGTGTTTGGCACCACCACATCGGGAATGCCACCTACGCGTGTGCCGACGCAGGGTGTGCCACACGCCATGGCTTCAAGCAGCACCACCCCCAAACCCTCCTCCAAAGACGGCAACACAAACGCACTCGCGCGCTGCATCCAATCGCGCAGTTGGTCCTGGGTTTGTTCGCCGGTGAATTGCACATACCCGGCCAGCCCCAGCTTCTCGGCATGCTGCGTCAGTGATTCACGCAAAATGCCATCTCCGGCGATGACGAAGCGGCAATTGGGCACGCCGGCCACCACCTGTGCCGCGGCCTCCAACAGAAAGTGCACACCTTTGCGCTCGATGAGTGAGCCGGCAAACACCACCAGATTTTCGCGTTCGCTGGGTGTGCCATCACCCTGAGTCGCTGGCGCAAAACGCTGGGTGTCAATGCCATCGGGCACCACCACAATCTTGTCCGCCGGCACGCCCAACTTAACCGTCTCATCTCGCAAAGACTGGCTGACGGCGATGACGGTGTGGGCCGTGGACAGGGCCAGGCGAGACAGACGCGCGCCGCCGGTCATGCGGCCACCCTGATAGATATCGCTGCCGTGCACGGTGGCAACAATGGGCTTGCGATGCAGCGGCTGGCCCAACCCAGCCGTCAGGGTCGACAAGGTCCAGTTGGCGTGAATGAGATCGACCTGACGGCGGGTGGCAAATTGGGCGATGGCCAGCGCATGCCGCAGCGCGAAGGGAATCAAGGTGAGCCGGGCCAGTTTATTTTTGCGCCACATGGCGGGAATGCCGCCGGTTTCTTTGCGCATGATCTCCCAACGCTCGGGCAGATAGGGTGGCCGGATGACCTCGATGCCGTCAATCGACTCGTGGTGCGCGGCTCCAGGCGCATGCATAGCCACCACGCTCACCTGCGCGCCGGCCGCCTGTAGCGCGCGCGCCTCTTCGAGAATAAACACGCCGTGAATATCGCCGGGCCAACGCGGAAACGCGGTGGTGGCGATGAGAATTCTCATCGTTGCACAACCCATAGGGCTGAAATTAGGGCTGAAATAGCGACCGATGGAATGGCCGGCGACATCAGGCGAGTTTGCTCAATCATGCGCGTGAAGACTCCAACAACGTTAACAACTTTAACAACCCAATTTGGGCCGCTGGCAATGGCAATTCACATGGCTGCGAACTACGACGGCACCATGCCCAGAAAGCGATACACCGCAGCAGAGCCGGCCGCAAACTCCAGCTTGAAGTAGGGCGAGACATCCAAAGTTTGGCGTTGAATGGGACCACCGCGTGTGCCAATAAACACATACTGTACCCCAGCGGCTTGCAGGGCAAGCATGGCCTGTGGAGCGGTCAAATTGTCGCTGACCTCGAATATGCGCGCCAGAGGATTTTCCAAATCCGACGTCGAGCCGCGTTCGATCGTATAGATCATGGGCAGGGTCAGGGTAGGCCGATGCGCCAGCAGCGGGAACCAGTAAGCAGCGTCCTGGCCAAGCACCCAGCGCGGGTTGTAGGGGAAGCGAAAGGTGTTGCCGAGGATGAGGGCGTTGGCCGGCGTATATTGCTCGATCCATTCAGCCACCTGTAGATCATCTTTGTGCACCCACACGTTGTCCTGCTGCAATGCACTTCGATTGGCCACTGCACCTTGCGCGACCACCAAAACCAGCAGGCCAGTGACGACGCCTTTGGACAGCATCGCCAAAGCGGGCCGCGTTGCGCCAAGTCTGAAACCCATGCGCCACACGTCGACCAGCAGCCAGGCGATGAGCAGACTGCCGGGGATATACAGCGAAATGAACACGCTGATGGTGTCCATATATTCGCCCAGGATGCGCTCGGACGAGAGAACCATGAGCAGGGCCGACCACACGGCCAGCGCAATCACCTGAATATTTCGGCGCCACACGGCCACTAAAAACGCTACCAGCACCAGACCCATCAGCACCGTGTTGGTGGGGTGGTTCAGGGTCCATGGACCGAGCCGGTTGAGATCGAAGAACGAGGCGATATCGACCCGCTCGGAGGCGGCCACAAAGCCAAAGCCGATCTGGCGCGACATGAGGGTGCGATATAACCATGGCCCATATAGCAGCGCGATGAGGACGACCAGCCCCACCACGCGCTCCACCTCCAGCCGGGTGGGCAACACCTTGCGCTGGCTTATCTTCCAGGCGATGTAGAGCACCAGCAGACCCACGCCGGCCATCAGCGTAACGCGGTAATGCGACAGCGCCAGACCCGCGATCAGCACGGCCAGGATGGCAATGTCCTGCTGAGGCGTCCGCCGCTCCAGCCACTGCCAGAACAGGGCCATCAACACCGGCAGCAGCACCAGGCCAGCCAGTTGGGTGTAGCGCGCCCAACTGCCCATGGCGGCGGGCAAGGCGCAGGCCAGGCCAGCGAGGGCCGCCGCAGCCACAGCCGCACCACGAGACTTGAAGAAGGAGCCGGCCCAAAACGCCGTAGTCAGGGCCACGGCGGCTTGCAGCAATTGCCCCACGATGGGCACCAGCGACAGGGTGCGAATGCCAGATAGGGTGCTGAGCGCGCCGACCAGGCCATGAAAGCCAAAGTGATAGCTGAACGTGATCAGTGGCGCGTACGGCGCGTAATTCAGCGGCAACCCGCCGTTGTCCACAAACAGTTGGGCGATGAGGGTGTGGTGATAGTTATCAATGCCGGGGCCGACGGCCAGCCCTTCTAGCGCGGCCAGCGACACCACCGCGCTGGCCGCCACAACCGTCCACAGCATCACATCGGTCAGGGTGTTACGGCGCTGGGGGGCAGCCCAAGCCGACCTGATGCGTGGGCCAACGGTGCGCCAATCGGCTCGCAGGGCGGCGACGAGCCAGCCGGCCAATGGGATGAGCGCCGTGGTGACGCGGGTGAGGTGAATGCCGGCCAAACTCAGCCAAGGCATAAGCACTGCCCACAGTGCAAGGGTGAGCGCGAACGCAGCCGAGCCACGCTGAGTCCATGTCCACTCGCGAGCCGGCGGATAGAACGCCAGCAGACCAAATCCAAGACCCTGAAACAAGAGGAGTGCGCCCAGAAAAAGTAGCCAATCGAAGATGGAGACGGCGTTGAGAACAGTGACCATTCAGAGAAACAGCAACAGGGGCGCCACCCATGGACGCCCCTGTTTTTAGCTTGTAGTGCTAACCACTAACCAGATGCAGTGATAAATCTACTGACTAGTTCCACTCAATATAGAGCGGTTTGACATCGATCGTGATCGTGGCCGCGGCGGGAACATTGACGCCCAACGGATCGGTAATACGAAGTGGCACAGCCGGCAGGGTAATACTGCGTGCGGTGCCATCAAGAGACTTTACAACCCAGAAGCGTTTGCCTGGCCGGCTGAGCTCATAGATTTTAACGCCAGGGAACTGGGTGATATATTGAACGAAGGCCGCATTCTGGAACTTCTCGCGTGCAATCTTCAATGCCACCATCGGCACTCGTGGGGTAACGCCGTTCAGCAGGTTCGTGTCTACCCAGGTGCTTTGAGCGCTGTAAAGGATCTGGGCTTTCACACCCTCGGCCAAAGCAGCGGCGAATACTTCCATCATGTAGTAGGCCTGCGTGTTTTGCGAATCGACGCCGCACCCGGCACCGCAACCCACACCCGTCTCGGTGTTGTAGAGGTCTTTGCCCCCAACCCCGTTGGCAGCCAGCACAGATTTGATGAACTGGGACTTGGCATGAACCGATGGGCCGGTGGTATCTGCGGAGCTGTTGTAGCCACCCTGACCATATTTGCCTAATGCGCCGCGATAGCCATCATAAGCGTGATAGGCAACGCCATCAAAGAACGGAGCACCCCCTCCCTTCAGAATCCCTTCCAAGAATTGGGAAGACCGCGGATCGCTGGGGGGATTCCGAGCGGCGCAACCGGCCGTGGCGCTGATGGGGCGGCAATCCATCAACAAGCCGCCGATCAACACTTGTGAAAGTGGGTCGGCTTGCTTGATGCGTGGGTAGGCGGCCTGCAGCAACTGGGCAAAGCGCCCGCCACCATAATAGGGCACCGATGGATCAGTGTCACCGTAGCAACCAAAGGCTTCTGTATTTGAAGTTCGAATCTGATAACCGACATCCGGCTCATTCCAGATTTCCCAGTGCTTGACGTTGTAGGGCGGCACGCTATAGCGCTTCACCACATCAAACATGAAGTTACCAAAAGCGGCGACCTTATCGGCCTTGACCGGGCCGCAGAACACGCCGTTGATGAGCTGAGCCCAGGTTGGCGCACTGCGAACAATCAAGATTAGATTCAGGCCGCTGGCAGAGGCATTCTTCATCTCCACTTCCAACGAAGCGAGGGCCGACCAGTTGCGTATGCCTTCAGTTGGCTCCACATCTGACCAAAACAGGCCGTTCTTGCGCACCCAGTTCATTTTGGCATCAGTCAGTGGAACGAGTCCGCCGGCAACGTCAATCGTTTGCATTTCCACGCCAAAAATAGTTTGGACAGGATAGTTGGACATCAACACCGGCATGTAGACTACCGGCACGAGCTGGGCAGCTGGGGCGGCAGCGGCCGGCACCACTGCAGTCGTGCAGCTCAGAATCAATGCGGCGGCGAGTGCGACGCTCATGCGCCAGCCTTTTTGGGGGTTATTGGTATTTTTTTGCATATCGAATCGAAATCAGTTGTCCTAGTTCACGTCTTTTCAATCCTCAAGAACGGTTGATGCAACCGGATTTTGTCCGGCCGCATACAGGGTGGCAAACACGCGGCAATCCAGTGCCCATTTGCATGAAGTGTATTGGAGTTGCGTGCACGATCTGGTGAAGTTCTGAATTCCAAATAGTGCAACTCAGTTACAGTCGAAGCTGGCGGTGGTCATCCTTCTCGGGACTTCAGAAGTTGTACGATTCCCAGTGCGAGCTGGCTTGCGTCTCCTGGACGAACGATCACACCCTCACACCCGATCATCTCCACACGATCCCCAACATCTCCTGTCACTACGGGTGTGCCGACTGCAAGACTTTCTACGATTTTTAACGGTGAACGGCCACGCGCCGCTGGCGTGTCATACACCGGATCGACCGAGCAGTTTGCCAGCGCAAAGTATAACGGCACACTTTTGGGAGGCACGCTGCCGCACCATTCAATTATTTTAGCGATTTCTAAGTAAACGGCAAGCTGCTGCAATGCCTCACGATCATCCCCATCGCCAACCATGAGCAATCTGACGTCTGGCACCGCTTTCAACACCAACGGCATCGCCTCCAGCAGCAAATCCACGCCGTGCGCCACCCGGCTCAATGTGCCCACATAGGCTACGACGGGCCGCCCTTCCAGCTCCAAATCAGCCCGTAATTGTGCAACGGCGTCGGCCGGAGGGCGGCTGATTCCATGGGCGGTGTTGGGCACCCGCCGCAAGTGGGTTTCGTCAATGCCCAGGCTGCGATAGCGATCATATAAAAAGCGCGTGTTCACGGTCATTCGGCGAGCCCGCCGCGGCACCTGATCTTCGCACCACCGCACCAGCCAGCGCTGCATCGCGCCCATCCAGCCAGCCGAGAAACGGTTGGCCCCGGCTTCATAGTCGTCGCAATCGACGTCGAAGGCGCGCCGGCTCACCCACGCCGCCCACAACACGGCCAGGCTGTTCACGGGTTGCGGCTTGCACAACACCAGCGCATCGGGCATTAGCGCCAGCGCGTGCCGGGCCAGCGCTCTTGCGCTATGCCAGCTGACCCCCATGAGCTGTAACGGGCTGAATTGACGACGGTGGCCGGGCAGGCCATACACCTGCATCTGGCCAACATAGTGAATGTGGACGCCGTCTTGCAGACTGTGCCGGGCGCTGGGCGCGAGCTGGTCGAAGGTGGGGTGCAACAGCAGTAGATGGGGCTCATCGCCGGCTTGCACCCGTTGGCGCGCCATGGGCAACCATCGGCCGCGCGGCGAGGGGTAGTCCAAACTCGAGGTACACAAATAGACGACGCGCACGATATTGCCTTTACGCTTGTGTTGCCTGCCTTCACACAACGACAGGATTTACAGAGTCAGACACCCTGAAAAGCACCGTATTTTGTTCATTAGATGTTATGCGAAATAGCAGTTTTGCTGTAGTTGCAGGGGCAAACCTGCCTTGGTAGGGGCGCAGCATGCTGCGCCCCTACGAAAATCCAACACCCAACAAGGCCTTGTTGCAGATTGCCACTTTCGGCGATTCCACCCATCACTATTTCGCATAATGTCTATTCGTCCAATATCCGTTTTGTCTTTACGTTAACGATTCAATCAGCTTGAGGAAAGGTTGCCAGGAGCGTTCCTCGTTGGTGGCGCGGATGTTCTCGACAAAGGCGGCGCTTTTATTGTTGCTGAAAAAGTAGATCATGGCGTCGGCCAACGCACTGGCATCATTCGGCGGCACCAGCAAACCCGTCTTCTCGTGAATCACCGCTTCGGGCATGCCGCCAACCGAGGTGGCGATGATGGGCTTCTCGAAAGCATAGGACAGTTGCACCACACCACTCTGGGTGGCTTCCAGGTAAGGCAGGGTCACGATATCGGCAGCGGCAAAGAAGGTGGCCATGTCGTTGTTGGGCACATACGCGTTGTAAAAGCGGACTGCATCATTGAGGTTCAACCGCGCCACTTTGTCGCGATAAACCAGCTCATCCTCCCAAAACTCACCGGCAATGACCAGCCGGATGGGCAGCGTGCGGCGGGCGATTGCCAGCGCCTCGATCAGCACCGGCAACCCCTTATAGCGCCGCACAAACCCAAAAAACAACACGACTGGCTCGGCCATCGCCAGACCCAATTTCTCACGCGCCTCGGCCTGCGAAATAGGGGCCTGGCCCAATAACTCGGGTGGCGGAAGGGTGGTGCCGCGCATCACGGCTTTGGGCATGGCATGGCGCAGCAACGCAAAATCATCCTCGCTCATGACAATGAAGGCATGGCCGCGCTTCAAGATGCGCCGGGCCAGATACCAGTCGAAGATGCCGCCATCCGGCGCGACCACGTGATGGCACAGAAACAAAATTCGCGTCTGGGTGCGCAGCCGGACCATGCGGGTGAGAAAGAACAGCATCGGCGACCAAAACGGCGTCCACCACTGCAAAATCAGTGCGTCGGGCGGGTCGCGGCGAATGCGCTGATAGACGCGCCACCAGGTCAGTGGATTCAACGGCGTCAGGATGCGTTCGCACGGAACCTGCAACACGCTGGACTCGGGGCTGGGATCCATGGCGGTGTTGCCCGGATACAACCACTTGGGGTATTGCTTCAGATATGAAATAAAGTCCACGTCGTGCTGTTCTCGCAGATGCTTGACCAACAGCGTGGTGTAGTGAGCGATGCCGCCTCGAAAGGGGTATGTGGGGCCGATTACACAATACTTCACAATGACACTTCACAATGACGCTACGGTGTTCGCAATGGCTTCATGGTGAAGGATGAGTATACGCTTGAGGAGGCGGGCACATTGACTCGCCATGAGATCAGCCTCGGCATCACACCAACACGTTTGAACCAATTCGTGTACATTCTCACGCTCATGCGCACCACCCCGGCAACTGCAATTTTGATCGCGCCCGTAATCATCCACGGCATTCAGCCATTTTGCGATGCCCATCTGGCAGGGCTTTTTGCGCGCGTAGAACCTGATCTCGATGCAGGCAGCGCCGGCCCGCTCATTGCCCAAACACTGGAGGCAGGCACGATTCGCCCTTTGCGCCCGGCCCTTACGGCGGCACCGTCGGCCACCCCGGACGCCCTGCCGGCCACGTTTCCCATCAGCACCGCCAGGCGCGTATTGGCCGCCCACGCCATGCTGTTTGCATTGGCGGCTGTGCCGGCTATTCGTTTACAACACTTGTTGATGCAACCTTCACCAGACATGAGTGACCTTGAATCCGCATGGGCGAATCTAAACACGCCGCAGCGCAAGGCGTTTGAGACAATGGCGCATCTGTTGCGCGTTCGCGCCGAACACGCGGCATTCGACCACGAGAGCGAGCAACACCCGATGGCGTTGCCGTCCGAGATTTTTGCCGTGGTGCGCACGGCGCGCGCACCAGCGGCCGAGTCCACCCTTGCATTGCCGTTGCACCAGCGCCGGGTGGTGTGTCTGGTGAATGTGTCGGCGCAGGAGCAACTGGTGAGTGTGGATTGGCGGGCCGTGCTGGGCACGCGCCATGCCATTCGCGATCTGGTCAGCGGCGTGCGCTTCAATGTTCACGGCCCTTCGCTGGCCCTGCAGCCGTATCAGGTGCTGTGGGCGACGCTGTAACGACAGGTTGGGTCATGGCCGGACTTGTTCGTCCAGGGCAGCTTCGGCCCTTTCTCTTTTACGTTCTGTTACCAGATAGGTGGCGAAGTCCTCGCCCGGCTTAATGGTGTCCATCACCCGGATCAGCCAGGCCGGCGCGACGCGCTCGCCTTTGACACCCATGCTGACCCCGTTGCTCAGATCGCTCAGCAACTTAAGCGCGGCAAATGGCACCACAAACGCCGCGTTGTTGGACAGGAAGACGGCGAGAAAGACCCCGGCAATAATCGCGAGATGCACCAGCACCACCCGGCCCAGTGCAAACTGCGACACCTGCTTAATCCACGCAAACGGCCGCGTCTTGATGCGCATCACGTCGATGACAAAGTTGATCAGCTGGAACGCCGCCACCAGCCCCACACCGCTCAGGACGGCATTGGAGTCGATGGGTGCCTGCATCACTCCCAGCAGAATGCCGAGAAAAAGGCCATGCGCCGCGGTGAACACAATACTGGTCACTAGGAATTCAACTAGAAAAGTGGTGTTGGCTTTGCGGTAACTGACAGAGCGGGCTTTGCCATTGCGCGTCGTGGTTGTGGTGTTCAACTGCACCCGATAGTGGCCTTGCTTGTGCGTGAGCCGTTGGTGCAGCAAGATGCGCAGGGCGATGAGCAGCGAGCCGATGACATTCTCGAACCAATACACCACCAGCGCCGTGGCCGAATTCCACCCGCCGATGGCGAAGCCGGCTATCGGCACGGCATTGATAAAGAGAGGGAACAGGATGCTTTGCAGCAATGACATGGAACGATGAGATCAAGGCTTTTTAGATTTTAGACAGAATCAGTCCTCAAAAAATCCTGGATAACCACTCGCTCACAACAGGCGCATTTGGGGACAGAATGAACAAAATTCTTCTCTATCTTCATTTTGTAAATAGCCTGTCAATGCAAAGACTTTAGGTTAGTCCAAGGGCGAACCTGAGACTTGATGGAGACGATGAACCTAAGCCGTCATTCCCGCGGAGGCGGGAATCTAGGTGTAACCCCGACACAATAGTAGATCGAGGCCTGGATTCCCGCAGAGGCGGGAATGACGTGGTTATGTAAGGAATTTCCCTTGGCAAACCAAAATTCTGTCTGAAAATCCGATTCTTTAAATGCTAAGGCGCACGGCGCACACGCTTGAGAAGCTTTTGCCCCAGCGACCACAACCATGCCGGCGTGCGCGCTTTCACCCAGGCTTTGCGCAGGCCTACGCGGGCCTCCTTCCACAAGGCCAGTGGGTCAAAACTCGGCGTCGATAGTGTGACGCTGTCGGCACCGGCAAAGTCGTCGGCCGGCAACACCGCTTCGGCAGCCCTGGCTGGCGCAGCCACGACCGACGCATCGCGATTTCCAAATCGGCGCTTCACATACAGGTCGGTAATGTTCTGGGCTTGCGATGAAGATGTCGGCGCAAAGCGGGCCAACTCAACGGCCTGCTCGTACGGCGTCAGTTGCGTGTGCCGGCCCACACCCAGCCACGAGGCCCAGCGGGTCAACATGGCATAGGCGCGCTCAATCGGCGGATATTTGCCCAGGCCGGCTCGCTCCGCAATCAGCAGTCCCACGTAAGCCAGACCCAACAAAATCGGCAAAATAAATAAGTAGGGCCACCAGCTATTCCAGAACCACTTCCACGCATCTTGCAAAGCCTGTTGGACGGCTTCGCTGGCGCTGGGCGGAGGTTTGGGCGGCGGGGCCTGATTGGGCGATTGCGAATCTGGGGGTGGCTGGCCGGGTTGGGGCGTTGGTGTGGGCGGGGTGCCACCCTGTTGATTGGGGGCCGGCGCGGGCGTCGGGGTCGGCGGCTCCGCCTCTTTCACCCCATTTTCAGGCTGCTCGGGGTTGGGTTTGGCCTGCTGATCGGGCCGCAGCGGTGGCTGGTTGGCCGTGGGCTCGAACTCGACCCAGCCATAGTCGGGAAAGAACACCTCGACCCAGGCGTGGGCGTCATTGGCTTTGACGGTGTAGGCGGTTTGGCCGGCCGGCAAGGGATCGGCGTTGCCCAACAAGTCGGTGTTGCTTTGGGCGGCGGTGACGGGATCGACCGTGCCTTGCGCGTACCCAATCGCCATGCGCGCCGGCACACCCAGCGAGCGCAACATCACGATCATGGCCGTGGAGTAGTAATCGCAGTAGGCGCGCCGGGCCACGTAGAGCACGTAATCGCTGGCTTCCATGCCTTTGGGCGGCGCTTGCAGCTTCTCGTCATATTCGATGTTGCTGCGCAAAAAGGACTCGACGGCCTGGGCTTTGTCGAAGGCGGTTTCGGCCCCGGCGCGGCTGACCACAAATTGAGCCAGCTCTTTTACCCGATTGGGCACCGTGGACGGCAACTGCAAATAGTCGGCCGAGATGGCTTCAGGATAGCCCGCGCGTGCGCCGCGCAACTGATCGACCTGGGCGATTGTGGTGGAGCCGACGGATTGGTAGCGGTTGCCCGGCAACAGCGCCACCGGCAGCGACAACTGGAGCAACTCGGCATCGCTGCTGCCAAGATCCGCCAGAATGCCGCGCGAGGGCAGATCGGCCCGCACCGGTTGCGAGGCGGTCCAGATGCTGTCGGTGCCGCGAAACAAAGTGAAGCCGGCCGGCACTTCGGCCCGCGCCAGATAGACCGGCTGCTGCACATTGCCGGCGTTGACATCGAGTTCGACCTGGTTTTGGGCCGTGTTGGTCCAGCCAATGCCATCGTAATAATCCAGCACCTGCGCGCGCCAGTAGTAGCGGCCCAGGGGCGGTGTGCTGGGAGCTTGAACACTCATCACCGGCTCGGGCGACAGATTGCGTGGGCCGGACAGGACATGGCTGCGGCTATAGCGATCCACGTCCTTCAGGTTGTAATTGTTGAGCGTGCTGAACATGCGGTTCCAGCGCGCCATCACCTCGGCATAGGCCGGATTCATGCGTTGCAGGGCCGAGATGGTGCTGGGCGAGGACACCGTGGCCGTGACCCGCCACGAGAACACCAGCGCAATCGCGGCAATGACGATGCCGGCTGCGATAAAACTGCCGCGCAGCGATTGGGCAAAGCGCACGCCCTCACGCCGCCAGATTTCCTGCCGGTCGGCGAAGTGGCTTTGCACCAGCAGCACCAGCGCGCACAACAAGAAAATCACCAGATACGGCGCCATCAGGTTATTGCCGCTGTAGTAATAGGCATTGGAGAACAGCGTAACCCCGGCCGGCAACACCACATGCCAGATGCGCCGCGTGCGAAATGAATACCAGGAGGCGGTGTAGCCCAGCAGCCAGAACAGCGCCGACAAAATTAAAATGAAGATGAGTGTTTCGCGGCTGGTGCCATTTTGGGAGGCGGCATTGGCAAAGTCGCTCACCTTGTCGGCCATCAAAAAGATGCGCGCGCGCCAGCCTTCCAGGCCAGCGCCCGCAGCAGCGCCAGCCTCGACAATGTTGGGACGCGTGCCACCGATGATGGCGACGACGAACATGCCGTAGATGCCGCTGGTGATGTGGGCGGCGAAGCTGGGAAATTGGCTGAACGACAGGGCGGTGCCGGCGATGGCACCGATGATGCCGGCCCACAGAATGACCGACAGGCCAGGCATCCACTCCGCAGCGGCAATGCCGGCCATCACCGACGACAACATGGCGATGATAACGATGAAGGTGATGATGTTGGCAATGATTTCGGAACGTCTCACATCGGCAAGATTACCATTTTCAGGCCGGCGTTGAATGAAAGTGGGCTGAGATTGGGCGGCCGGCATGGCGGGCATTTGGAGCGCGCACGACAAACGTAGGGGTAAGTCGGGGCGTTTGGCCTGTGTAGAATGGCCGGGTCAATTGCTTGCAACTTAATAACAAGTAGTCTGTCAACGGGAA
>JBBQST010000073.1:0-12586 GCA_038213625.1 Thermoflexales bacterium | reverse complement strand
CGCGTGTGTCAGCGCATCGATGCCGCTCTCGGCCGTCACTTTGGGCGGGCACGAGGTCGTCATCAGCGGGTCCACCAGGCCCAGCCGCGGCCGCAGCAGATTGCTGCTGACAGCCAGCTTGAGGTGCCGCTCGGGGTCCTCAATGATGGCAACGGCCGAGACTTCACTGCCCGTGCCGGCCGTGGTCGGAATCGCGATCATCGGCAAAATTGGGCCTGGCACCTTGTCCTGCCCAAAATAGTCGGCCGCCTTGCCGCCGTGGGCCAACACTGTGGCCACCACTTTGGCAATGTCCATGTTGCTGCCGCCGCCCAGGCCGATCACCGCCTCGGGTTGGTGCGGCGCTGCAAACGCCACGGCCTCGTCGATGACGCGGGTGCTCGGCTCCGGCACACCACCCTCGAACACCACGGCGGTCACGCCGGCCGCCTCAAGGCTTTTGCGCACCACATCCAGCAAGCCAGCCTTCACCAGCTGCTGATCGGTGACGATGCACACCCGCTGCGCGCCCAGCCGGCGCACCTCGCTGCCCACCTGCTGTGCCACACCCCGCCCAAACACCAGATCGCCGGAAATACTGAAACGCCAATGTGAACGCATGGGGGGATTGTAGTAGCTGGTTGCTAGCGGCTGGCGGCTAGCAGCTAGCTGCTAACAGCCAACTGCCTTCTACCCATTCAGCCAGTTTGCCAAAATTTAAGCGTTATCTATAATTCCACTCACGGCAATGGCTGCCGGATGACTTTTGGTTACGGTGATCGCAATCGTTTCGTTCTGCATGATGTTACGAGCCAATCCCTTGCTCGCGTTTGCCTTCTCGGCAACGCAGTTGTGCGCATTCCCGTGTGCACAGGACTGCTGTCCACCCACCCTGGTCTGCGCAGTGGCGCGCAGACAGACACATCCAACGACTTGTCGGCATCACCTCGCCGCGCTTTGAGCCTCGCAATGTTTTTTGATCCAAAGCGCCACTACAGGAGCTGAGAACCTCTAGGACAGACCCAAGACGCACCTAACACGTTTCTTCTCTTACCCTTGTTTTCACCTTTCGTTTCAAAAATTGCCAGGGTTGTGCGCAAGCTCTCTTTCCAGATGTTTGCACGTAATCCGCTGTCACGCAAAATCGTTTGCAGGCTTCAGACAGTTGGGCATATGAAGCCACGAACAATCAGGAGTTCAACTCTTTTTAGTCAGTGATTAATTTAGGGAGAAGCATGTCTGGAACAAGACTCTATGTCGGCAATCTGGCTTACGGCACGAACGAAGCCTCATTGCGCAACTTCTTTGAGTCGGTGGGCGAAGTGAAATCGGCCGAGGTGGTGATTGACCGCGCCACCAATCGTTCAAAGGGCTTTGGCTTTGTGGAGATGATGGCCGAGAACGGCGCACAGGAAGCCATGGAACAGCTAAACGGCCAGCCCTTGGACGGCCGGCCCATCAAGATCGATTTCGCCAAACCCAAGGAAGATCGCCCGCGCAGCTTCAGCGGCAACGGCGACCGACCCAGCGGCGGCTACGCGCCTCGGCCGAGTGGCGGCTATAGCGACGGCGCCAGCAGTGGCAATGGCTACAGCAGCCCCGCGAGCAACGGCGCCAGCAACGGCGGTGCCAGTGGCAATAGCCGCAACAGCCGCGACAAAGATAAGAGCCGCGAGCGCGACTCCGACCGTGGTGGCCGTGGCCGCTACAGTGACGACTACGACAACTAGTCAGTAGTCAGTAGACATTATGCGAAATAATGATGGGCGGAATCGCTGAAAGTGGCGATCTGCAACAAGGCCTTGTTGGGTGTTGGATTTTCGTAGGGGCGCAGCATGCTGCGCCCCTACCAAGGCAGGTTTGCCCCTGCAACTACAGCAAAACTGCTATTTCGCATAACGTCTAGTAGTCAGATGATACTAATCTGGCTACTGACTACTGACTACTCATTACTCTTCACGCAACACATACCCCACGCTGCGCACGGTGTGAATGAGGCGCGCCTCGGCATTGGCCTCGGTTTTCTGGCGCAGGTAGCGGATGTAGACCTCAAGCACATTGCTCTCGCCGCCGAAGTCGTAGCCCCACACGCGGTCGAGAATCTGTTCACGTGTCAGCACCTGGCGCGGGTTGCGCATCAGGTATTCGAGCAGGTCATACTCCTTGGCCGTCAGCTCAAACGTGCGGTCGGCGCGCTTGGCCAGCCGCGTGCCGGTGTCGAGCACCAAATCTGAGTAGCGAAGTATTTCCGGCTTGCTGCTGGGGGCCACCCGGCGCAGCAAGGCGTGAATGCGCGCCAGCAATTCCTGAAACGCAAACGGCTTCACCAAATAGTCATCGGCACCCGACTCCAAACCCAACACGCGGTCGGCAATGGCATCCTTGGCCGTCAGCATCAAGATCGGCACGTTGCTGACCGTGCGCAGCCGGCGGCACACCTCCAGGCCGTCCATGCCCGGCATCATCCAGTCCAGAATGACGATATCCGGCGGGTTGTCGCGCGCGGAGGTCAGGCCACTGGGGCCGTCACTGGTTACGACTACTTTGTAGCCCTCATAGGCCAGACCACGGCGCAGCAAATCTCGAATGGCCGGATCGTCTTCAATTACCAATATTTGTTCCATCGTCACGTCAACCTCTTTTGCTGATGGCTGTTAGCGGCTGGCTGCTGGCCGCTAACAGCCAGTCGCCAGCAGCCAACTGCCTTCTTTCATCCATCCACATCCGGTGCAACCACCGGCCACAATAAGCTATTCGCATTCGCCAGCGCCGCCGGCACCGCCGTATCCCAATCGTTGTAATGCACCAGATCGGTAAAGGGTTTGCGCTGGTTGCTCACCCAATCTATCGAGTTGCGCGGCGCACTCTCATCTTTATAACCCATACGAAAGATTGCCACTAGATCTACGGTGTCGGGAATTCGCAGCAGGTTCACCAGTTTGGCTTTGCTCTCCGGCACCTCCAGCGCCACGCTGATGAATTGCATGCCGATGTTCAGGGCCGTGGTCACCAGCCACAACGTTTGAATCACCGCCCCGAGCGTGATCGAAGCATACAGGCCGCTGAGTTCGCCCGGCTTGTATTCCTGCTTATCCAACGCAATCGCCAGCAGCAACGGCGCGCCGGCCACAATCTTTTGCTGGTCATGGCCGAGAATCGAGGATGCGCCCAGCCGGCTCAACATCGCCCCCACCTGGTCCGAAAACACCAGCTTCACCATCGGCCGCAACAGCGCTGGAATGTGGTCAAAATAGATGCCGCGTCTTTGCGCCTGGCTGTCTGCCTTGCTGAAATTGAAATAGCGCCGGTAGCGCGACACGAACGAGCCATCGTCCATCAACCGCTTCATCGAGCCGCCGGCAGTCTCGGCCACCGACTTGATTCGCTCGCAATCCTCAATCATCACAAACTGCCACGGCTGGCTATTAAAGTGCGACGGCGCACGGGCCGCCGATTCGATCAGCAAACGCTTGTGCTCATCACTGATCGGCTCCGAGCACACAGGCGTGTTGGTGGTTTTGCGCCGCCGGATCGCGTCTAGTAAGTCCATGATGTGAATTGGTGGCTGGTGGCTGGCTGTTAGCAGCTAGCGGCCAACCCACGCCCAAACGATGATACCAATCAATACGACCAACCCGCCGACGGCGGCCAGACAGTGCGACACGGAGCCGGCCCGAAAGCGCGGCAACAATGCCATACACGGCACCAGAATCAGCAACAGCCAGCGCCCTGGCAAATTCGTCGTAAAGCTCCAATAGATGGACGCGGCCAGCGTCAGCCAGATCAGCCCAAACAGCGCGTGATGCACCCACCGAAAGCCGCTGGTGTCGATCAGGCGCAGCCGAATGCCGGTGCCCAGCGCCGATGTGCCGGCATACACCCCCAGCAAAACCCACAACGTCCACATCGCTAAATTTTAAGGAACTTTAAGGCAGTGCCGGCCAAACTGAGAATGGCCATGCTTCAGGTCGTCCGTCAAAGCAAAGTCTTGCGCCATATTGTCATTCCCATGTTCGTGCGTGATGAAAGTTAGGGACTAAATTCGGTAATAGAAAAAGGGCGCATGCAAGTCATGATCGAAGGCTATTCCCAAATGCCGTCATTCCCGCGGAGGCGGGAATCCGGGCGTAACCCCGACGTTACCGTAATTGGAACTTCTGGATTCCCGCCTCCGCGGGAATGACCTTGCTATGTAATAGACATTATTGGACAAAGTCATTTGCGCTCAAAACTCGGCGCAAAACCGTGATCTTTTGACCCGAAACTGCTTCATCCGATAATGTCTAATGACTTTCCTTGACCTTTCGCGCTTTACCGGTTTTATTTCCTAATTTTCATGACGCGCGCGTTCACGGGAATGACGGCCTAAGCTCTTTCCTGGACTTAGCACTAGCGCGTCTTGGGTTTCGCTTTCGGCGCACTCGCGGGCTTGGTTGCTGGTTTGACAGCTGGTTTGGGGGCTGCCTTGCTGGCTGGCTTCGCCGCAGGTTTGGCAGTCGGCTTGACAACCGCTTTGCTGGCTGGCTTGGGAACAGCCTTGCTCGTCGGCTTGACAACGGGCTTAGCGTCCGCCTTGGGAGCAACTTTGCTCATCGGCTTGACGGCGGGCTTAGCAGCCGCCTTGGGAGCAACTTTGCTCACGGGCGTGACAGCAGGTTTAGCCGTTGTTTTGGGAGCAACCACTTTGCTCGCCGTCTTAGTAGCGGGTTTAATAGCCATAGTCTTGGTAAAGGTCTTACTCATTGGTTTGGCAGTAGTTCTGCCACTAGGGTTGGGAACAACTTTGCCTGTTGGTTTGGGAGTGGCTTTGCGGCTGGGTTTGGAAACAGTCTTAGCGGTTGGCTTGGCAACAACCTTTCCAACAGACTTGGCGACGGATTTAGCAGCCATCATTCTAGTAGTAATCGCGCCGGTGGATTTAGCCTTCGCTGGCGCTTTGGCTTTTGATGCGGCCTTCTTAGGCACGGCTACCACTTTAGCCGCCGGCTTTCGGCGCGATGGCGCGGCTTGTATCGCCGTCCGTTCACCCGCCGCGATGTCTTCCAGCACCACGGCCTCGGCTCGGCCATCGGCCTCCGTCAATGTCTCTGAGTCCAGCGTTGCACTCACAATCGCATCGGCCTCATCATCTTCCAGCTCATCCACGGTCAGGCCCTCGGCCGCCATGGCTTCGATAGACACGCCCTCATCGGCATCGTCCAGGTCATCCACCACCACTTCGCCATCGATAATCTCGTCCGCATTGGGCAGATCGCGGTTGCCGGGGATGCCGGGGCCGATGTTGCTCAGACCATCATCGCGTGCCGCAATCGAGTCTTCGCCGTCCTCGTCCAGCACATCCTCATCGTCGTCCTCGCCGTCCTCATCAAAAGTGCCATCCGCATTGAGGATGCCCATCACATCCCTGTCAGACGGCGCTACCGACTCCACATTGCCTTCCTCAGCGTCGGTTTCTTCGAGATATTGATCCTTCATATCTTCGGGGTCATTATTTGTCATCGTCATCCTCCAGGCCGGCACTCATCCGGTATGACGTCAACGATACAACCATATCTAGTTGGGTGCGACTGGAACGCTATTGCAGATTTTCACCCCAAAAACACGAAGTCTGCACAAAGACCACGAAGAGGCTGTGTATAAAACCTTTTTGCCCTTTGTGACCCCTGCGCGTCTTCGTGGTAAAAATCCGAAAATCTTCAAGCTCTTAGACTACGCGGTTCGTCAGCGTGCCAATGCCGTCGACCTCGGCCTCCATCACATCGCCGGCCTTCAACCACTGCGGCGGGTTCATCCCCATGCCCACCCCGCTCGGCGTGCCAGTGGAAATAATGGTGCCGGCCTCCAGTGTCATCCCCAACGACAAGGCTTCAATTATTTTGGGAATGTCGAAAATCAAATCGGCCGTGTTCGAGTTCTGGCGCACCTCGCCATTGACTTTTAGTCGCAAGCCCAGCTTGCCCGGATCAGGGATCTCGTCGGCCGTCACAATGCAGGGGCCGATGGGACAAGTCCGGTCGAGGCTCTTGCCCTTGAAGAACTGTAAGTGCTGGTTTTGCAGCTCGCGCGCCGACACGTCATTGACCACCGTGTAGCCAAAGATGTGGCCCAGCGCCGCGTCGCGCTCGATGTTCTTGCCCGGCTGCCCAATCACGAAGGCCAACTCCACCTCATAGTCCAGCTGCTTCGTCACTTTCGGGTCGAGGGGAATGTCGTCGTTGGGGCCGCACACCGCGCTCACCGCTTTGGTGAAGTAGACCGGATGCTCGGGCAGCTTCGGTTCGCGGCCGCGCGCCCGGTCGGACTCGATGGCGTGGGCGACATAGTTCATGCCCACGCAAATCACATTCTGGCGCGGCCGTGGAATGGGTGCCAGAATCTTGACGCTGCTGGCCGGCGTCACCGCTTTGGCCGAAGCCACCGCCTGCTTGGCCCGCGCCAGCCCATTCGCGCCCAGGTCGATCAACGCCAACATGCTCGGCGCAACAGCATCCAAAGGCACAATCGTGTTGTTTCGCAGCGCGCCAATGTGTTGCGCGCCGTTGCTGTCTTGGTAAGTAATGAGTTTCATGGTT
Organism: Thermoflexales bacterium; assembly: GCA_038213625.1. Classification (GTDB taxonomy): domain Bacteria; phylum Chloroflexota; class Anaerolineae; order J036; family Brachytrichaceae; genus JANMVQ01. Next base: position 6,035 of record JBBQST010000073.1, on the reverse strand, counting down.
TTCTTAGGAGACGGGAGACGATAGACGGTAAATTCGGCCTGTCGTCCGCCGTCCGTCGTCGCGGCTTCTGAGCCGCACCGTCCTCCGTCTCCCTCTTACGTCGTCGCCCGATCCAACGCCGCGGCAAAGATGCTCAAGGCTTCGTCAATTTGTGCCTCGTTCACGACCAGCGGCGGAATCCAGCGAATGATGTTCTGGTAGGTGCCGCAGGTAAGCAGCAACATTTTTTGCTCGGCGCACAACTTCACAATCTTGTTGGTGAAGGCCATGTCGGGCTTGCCCTCGCCGTCCACAAACTCGGTGGCCACCATGCAACCCAAGCCACGCACATCGCCAATAGCGGGGAAGTCATGCTGCAATTTGCGCAATCCATTGATGAGCTGGGTGCCGCGCGTGGCCGAGTTCTCGACCAGCTTCTCGTCCTTCAACACACGAATGGTTTCGGCCGCCGCGGCGGTGCACACAATATTCGGCCCATACGTGCCGCCATGCGAGCCCGGCGTCCACTTGTTGCCAATCTCTTTGCGGGTGAACACGCCGCTGATGGGCATGCCGCTGGCCAGACCCTTGGCCACCACGATCACATCGGGCATGACCCCGAAATGCTCCAGCGCAAAAAACTTGCCGGTGCGGCCAAAGCCGGTCTGCACCTCATCGAATACCAGCAGAATGCCGTTCTCGTCGCAGATGGCGCGCAGGTCTTCCATGAAGCTGCGCGGCGGCACCACATAGCCGCCCTCACCCAGCACCGGCTCCAACACGATGGCCGCTGTCTCCGCCGCCGAGGTCTGCGCCTTCAGCAAATAGCGCACATGCTCCTGCGCGTAGTGGCAGCAACCGGTGTCCTCGGGGCAAGCCGCGCTGACCGCCGCGCGCTTCTCATCGGTGTAGCTTTTCTGCGCCACCGGGCAATGAAAGCAGTTGGCAAACGGCGCAGCAAACACGCCCGACGGCAGCGGCTGATATTTGGCGCGATAGCTGTATTTGCTCATCGTCATCGCCATGGTCTGCGAGGTGCGGCCGTGAAAGCTGCCCTCGAACACGATGAGATTCGTGCGGCCGGTGGCCTGGCGCACCAGCTTCACCGACGCCTCCACGGCTTCTGCACCGCTGTTGGTGAAGAAGAACGAGTCGAAGCCGGGCGGCACCACAGTTTTGAGTTCCTCGGTGAGATCGAGTAATGCCGGATTCCAGCCCATGCCCATTTGGCCGTGGATGAGCTTGGCCGCCTGGTCCTGGATCGCTTTCACGACGCGTGGGTGCGCGTGGCCGGTATTCGTCACGCCGATGCCACTGGTGAAATCGATGTATTTGGTGCCGCTTGTGTCGTAAAGATAGATGCCTTCGCCATGATCGAGTTCCAGATCGAACGCGCGCGACCAGACAGGGGAGAGATTATCAACAGCCATACTGCTAATGTTATACGCGTTAAGCGACAATGGTTTACTGAGCTAAATCTGTCGTCTTGCGTGGGCGCGGCCAGGGCCAAATTGGCCGGCAAGTTGTACGATAGCGCCATATGGACAACTGCGAACGATATAGCGCAAAACTCAAAATTTTGTCTCAAACCGCTCGAATGGAGATTGAAACCGCGTATTATCAAGCGTTGAATGATGAAAACGATTACAAAGGTGCCGGTGGTGCTCATTGGATTTTGATGGGAGTGCTAAACCAGCACGGCATCAAAACCACCAGCACGATTACAGCAATGGAGATTGGGGAATGCTTAACCTTGATGATGTGAAACCCGGCGATGTGATTGCCGGCATGGGTCAGGTCGGCGTGGTCAGCGACATCTTTATCTCGCCGATGACCCAAAAGGCCATTGTCTCGATCCACTGGGCAAAAAACCTGGTCGGCCAGAACCAGCGACCGGATCTGCTTCAGTGGGAGAAGGTCGGCACCCTCGTGGAACGCAGCGACCGCGCTGAGCTCCTGCGCCAGATCAACCAATTTGCAAATGCCGCACAGGATTTTGCCGACGTTTTGCTCAAGGACACGGCACAAGCGTCGTCTTCGTAAAGGAAGCCGGCTCCAGGCTGAATCATTTTCTAAAATCACTCGGGGGCATTTTTTGAAAAGGGCATAAACCAGCAGTAGGGCAATTCGAAAGCGCGACCCCGTGTGAACTCATGGTGTAGGGCCAAAGCCGTGCCTGTAAGCTTCAAGAAACGTCGCCTGGATTGAGACTCAAAAGAGTTTTGCGATTTCATCGCTATAGAGAATAGTGAGCGGGTGCTGATAGACAAATTGGCTATGTAGCATTACCCATTTGCTATTACTTTCAACACAAATACTTTCATTCTGACTCATATCAACTTCTCTGACCATTGCAATGGAGATATTGTTCACGGCCTCTTGCAACTTAAGTCCTGAAAACGTTGCAGTGATTGACAAATGAAATGACAAACAGTCAGTGGGGTATGGTTGCCGCCTTGCAAATTTATTATTATTGATACATATAGTTACAATTATATAAGTATTATTGCAATAGAGGCCTGTCTTATGGGATTCTCGGCCGCCATATCGCATTCCCCGACCACACCTGACACGTGACTTGCTTCAGCCGGCCGGTCTCAATGAGCCGCGATCTTCTTTGCATTCACGGCCGTGCGGCCTTGCACGATACCGCAGCGATCAATGCGCCAGATGGTGCCGTCGTCATAGGTCATTAGGGCTTGGTGGCGAGTAGGCGGAGAAGTGCCGTCATACTTTCTTCTTAATCAAATTGCTGACAATCTCACTTTTGCTTGCAATTTAAGCCGAGTTCTACGATAGGTTTGGTTGACCATCCGTGAGCCTGCAACATATCTGGCTGAAAAAAGGTTACTGTAGGCCAGCGCGAGACAGTAAGGCTGATCACTTGGGTGGCTGGGTTATAAGACCATGTTCCAGTAAAGACTTGATCGGCATATTCGCCAACGCCTCTTATAGCGCTCACCTCACCGGGGAGCAGCTCCAGCTCTTCGCTCCATGCAATAAGACCATATTGATATTCATCACAGCTATAAGTGCCGGCGGGTCCAGGCTGATAGGTAATTGCCGGCAGGTAAAAATCAAATGGTGTCAGTATGGGCGTTGGAGTCAGCATAACGGTTGGGCGTGGCGTTGATGTAACTGTCAACGTAGGCGTGGCACTGAGGAAATAAGTTGGCTCATCTTCCGGCGGTAAGTCCGGCCTGATTGCAGGTGTATAGGTAATCGGCGGAGGCGCCGTAGACGCGAGGTCGATTCTCAGAGGACTAGGAGCGGCTTGTTCTATTCCTGACCCAATCATTGCTACTGCAACTAGGACGATCATCCCGGACAGTAGATGCTTCATGACATTAGCTTAACCTGACTTGCTGTAGCCGATGAATTTGAGCGCTCGCGCAAAAACTAAATGCATTGTCCACGTTTTCGACACAAGCCCAGTCATTCCAAAGCACCGTCATTTCGAGCCTGTTGGCTATGACGAGTTATAGCGAAGATGCGAGGAATGACGGCCAAATTACAACGTCATGAGCGCCGGCGACTCAATCGCGGCGCGCACATCGGCCAAAAACTGGGCGGCCACAGCCCCGTCGATCACGCGATGGTCGGCCGAGAGGCGCAGGGTGAGTATGGGGCGCAGCACAGGCTGGCCGTTGGCATCGGCCACAAATTGGGGCTTGCTCGCACCCACGGCCAATATCGCCGTCTCAGGCGGATTAATGATGGCGGTGAAGCGATCTACGCCGTACATGCCCAGATTACTGATGCTGAACGTGCCGCCTTGAATATCGTGCGCCTTGAGTTTGTTGGCTTTGGCGCGCGCACTCACATCGCCGATATCGGCCGCAATTTGCTGGATGCCCTTTGTGTTGGCCTGATGAATGACCGGCACAATCAGGCCGTTCTCCAATGCCACAGCAATGCCGATGTTGATCTCATCGAGTAACGTGATCACGCCGGCAGCTTCATCAAGCTGGCTGTTGAGTAACGGATGCCGTTGCAGCGCCCACGCGCAGGCTTTGGTGATGATCGCGGTCAGGCCTACTTTGGTCCCGCCGGCCTTCAAACTCGCATTCGCCCTGGCGCGCAAGGCTTCGGCCCCGCTGGTGTCCACATCCATATCCAGCGTGATGTGCGGCACCTGCTGATAGCTGTGCTGCAAGCGTGTGCCGATGGTTTTGCGCATGCCGGTATAGGGGAGGCTGCGAGGGGGATTGACCATTGCCAATTGACTATTGACGATTGGGATGGCCGAGGTCACAGTTTCAACGGCGGCCCGCACATCGTCGCCTTGCACGCGGCCATTCGGTCCAGTGCCGGTTACATTCACCAGATCCACATCAGCTTTGCGAGCCAGCCGGCGCGCATTGGGTGTGGCTCGCACGCGTCCGTTCCCAACTGGTGCTGACACCGATGGATGACTCGGAAGCGCCTCGACAAATGCCGTAATGTCCTCGCGCGTAATTCGACCCGCTGGCCCGCTGCCTTTTACGCTTGTCAGATCAATGCCTAGCTCTGTTGCCATGCGTGCCGCGATGGGGGTGGCTGCTGGTGGGTGGCTGCTGGTGGCTGGTGGCTGGGAACGGGTCGTCGGCCGTCCGTCGTCGCGGCTTCCGAGCCGCCCCGTCTCTTCCGGCAACTGCTCCCCCAGCTTCAACACATATGCAATCACCTCGGTCACCGGCACCGTATCGCCCTCGTGAAATTTGAAGCCAGCCAGAATGCCGTCCTCGGGTGCCTCCACCTCCATGTTCACCTTGTCGGTGGTGATCTCGGCAATCGGCTCACCCTGCGTCACCGCCTCGCCCTCTTGCTTGAGCCATTGCACAATCGTCGACTCGGTCATGGTGAAGCCGAGCTTGGGCATGATGATGGATTTCATACGGAGTTGTTAGTTGTTAGTGGTTAGTTATTAGTTCAGAGATTTCTTTCCGATGACTAATCACTAACCACTAATAACTTCTTTATTTCCTTAATACTTCCCTCCGGCCAGCTTGCGCGCTTCTCTCACAATGTCCGCCACTTGCGGGATGGCGGCGCGTTCGAGCTCGCGGTTGTAGGGCATGGGGATGTCGAGGCCGGCCAGGCGTTTGATAGGTGCTTCGAGATAGTCGAAGGCGGCGCTGCCGGCGATGCGCGCGACCACTTCGCCACCGAAGCCGCCGTTCTGGCAGGCCTCGTGCACGACCAGGGCTTTGCCGGTTTTTTTCACACTCTCAAAAATAGGCGCATCGTCGAGCGGGCTGAGTGTGCGTGGGTCGATGACCTCGATCTCGATGCCGTCCTGGGCCAGCGTGTTGGCGGCCTCCAAGGCGCGCGACACCATAAGCGAAGTGGCAACGACGGTCAGATGTTTGCCCTCGCGCACGATGCGGGTGTTGCTCAGCGGCACCGTATACATGTCCTCCGGCACATCGCCCTTCATCTTGTAGAGCAATTTGTGCTCGATGAAGATCACCGGATTTAGGTCCTCGATGGCGGCGATGAGCAGGCCTTTGGCATCGTAGGGGCTGCTGGGCATGACAACTTTGAGACCGGGCACATGCACGAACCAGTTCTCCAGGCTCTCGCTGTGCTGGGCGGCCGCGCCAGTGCCACCGCCGGCCGGCATGCGCAACACCAGCGGCACCGTGGCTTTGCCGCCGAACATATAGCGCATCTTGGCCCCTTGCAGCACCAGTTGCTCCATGCTCAAGGTCACAAAATCCATGAACTGAATTTCGCCAACGGGCCGCATGCCGGTGACGGCCGCCCCCACCGCCAGGCCGGCAATTGCGGCCTCGCTGATGGGTGTATCGCGCACACGCGCCGGGCCAAATTCCTGCTGCAAACCCGCTGTCACACCAAATGCGCCGCCGTAGACGCCAATATCCTCACCAAACAAAAACACCCGCGGGTCCGCGTGCATTTTCTGGCGCAAGGCTTCTTTCAAAGCCTCAACGTAAGTCAATTCACGCATCAGGCATACACCCCATCCATGATGGAATCCAGATTCGGCTCTGGGCTGGCCTCGGCAAATGCCACGCTCTTGGCGATCTGTTGCTGTGCCTGCGTTTTTAGCG
>JBBQST010000072.1:0-12658 GCA_038213625.1 Thermoflexales bacterium | reverse complement strand
TCCACGCCAGCATCGCCCAGCACCGGCCGGCCATCCTCCAGTTCATGCGCGACATCTGCGCCATTCCCAGCATGGACTCGCGCATCGGCGCAGTGGGCGAGCGCGTGATCGCGGAGATGCGGCTGCTTGGCTTCGATGAGGTGCGGTTTGATGTGATGGGCAATGTACTGGGCCGTATCAACGGCGGCCCTGATGCAAACGGCCAGCAACGTACCCTCGTGTTCGACTCCCATATCGACACCGTCGGCATCGGTGACCCGAGCCAGTGGGCCTGGGACCCGTTCATCGGCAAAGTCGAGGACGGCATCCTGTTTGCCCGCGGCGCGTGCGACGAGAAGGGCAGCACCCCCGGCATGATCTACGGCATGGCCATCGCGCGCGACCTGGGTTTGCTGCAAGGCTGGTCGGCCTACTACTTCGGCAACATGGAGGAATGGTGCGATGGGATTGCGCCGCGCAGCTTTGTCGAGTTCGACCCCCAAATCAAGCCCGATTTTGTGGTCATTGGTGAGCCGACACGCATGCAGGTGTATCGCGGCCACAAAGGGCGGGTGGAGATGCAGGTGACGGCCAAGGGCCGCAGTGCCCACGCCGCCAGCAACTGGCTCGGCGACAACGCCATCTACAAATTGCTGCCGATCATCGCCGGCATCCGCGACCTCGATCCGCACCTGCGCAGCCACGCGTTTCTTGGCAAAGGCACGATCACGGTCAGCGACATGCACGTCAGCACGCCCAGTATTAACGCGGTGCCGGACGAAGCCACGATCTACATCGACCGGCGGGTAACGTTTGGCGATACCCTGGAGAGCGCAATGGCCGAGGTGCAGGCGATCATTGATGAGAGTCAGAGGTCAGAAGTCAGAGGTCAGAAGTCAGATTCGGAATCCCAGCCACCAACGGCCAGCAACCAGGCCGCGCTTGCAGCCGATATCACACTGGCGTTGTTGGCCTATGCCGAGCCGAGTTATACCGGCTTCAAACTCGTGCTCGATAAGTATTTCCCGGCCTGGGCGCTTGAGGATTCGCATCCCTATGTGCAAGCGGCATTGGACACCACCGAGGCTGTGTTTGGCCGGCGCGCGCCCACCGGCAAATGGGACTTCAGCACCAACGGCACCTATTGGGCTGGGCAGGCCGGCATCCCCGCCATCGGCTTTGGACCCGGCGATGAGATTCACGCGCACACTGTATTGGAGCAGGTGCCGCTGGACGATGTGGTAAATGCAAGTGCGTTTTTTGCAGGGTTGCCCGCCTTTATCAAGTAGGATTTGACTCATGAGGGGTCAATGGTTAGTCGCGATCTAGGTCGCACCACTTCATATCAAAGTTCATCCTCGCTTACTCCGCTATTCAAGAACACCACACTACGCACATTCGTCTGGGTGCTCGGCACACTGGCACTGCTGGTGCTGGCTGTGCCTCAATTGTGGTACCCACTGGGGTTCGATCAAGCCGTCTACGCCGCCTGTGGCGACGTGATCAAGCATGGGGGTGTGGCCGTGCGGGACTGCTTCGAAACCAAGCAAATGGGCGTGATGGTGATGTACGCCATCCCCATGTCGCTCACGCACACGCCGGCCACCAATGCCATGGCCATCCACGGCTTCACCCTGGCCTGGACCGCCGTCACGGCACTGGTAATGGGCCACATCGGCAGCCAGTTGTTTGGCCGAACCAGCGGCGTGGTGGCCGGCGTGTTGTATTGGCTGATCTATGCCGGCATCCACTACTGGAGCATGGATCAGGCCGAGACTTTTGCCAATCTCTTTCTGGTTCTGGCGTTCTACAAGCTGTGGCAAAGCGTCCGCAATCAATCGTCATCCCCTGCTTCAGCGCATGATGCCCAGCACGCACGCAGCAGCCTTCAATCGCCGCTGTGGGCGGCGCTGTGGGCGGGCGTCTGCATCGGTTGCGCGGCCTGGTTCAAAAACATCTTTGTGCTGATTGGGATCACGCTGGGGCTGTGCCTGCTGGTGTGGATGTGGCTGCGGGCAGCCAACCAGACCGGGATGTGGCTGGTGCCCAGCATGGGATTGCCGCTGCTGCGCGTCGGCCTGGCCTATGCCCTCGGCGCGCTCATTCCTATTGTTGTGGGCGTGGGCTATTACGCGCTGCATCCAGGCGGGCTCGCGGCTCTGCTCCAGCAATGGCAGTTTTTGCAGGACAACTTTCCGCTAACCCCGCCGTTGCCGCCCGAAGACATGCTGCGCATGGTGTTGCGCTTTGTGGACAACGGCGGCGACCTCACCGCAGACTTCAAAGCCACCGTGGTGCAACGCACCATTCTGGGTGGCGGCTTTCCCTTCATCATCATGTTGGGCGCGCTGGGGTTTGCGCACCGGTTCGCCGCGCAGCGCGCCATCGTCCTGACGCTGCTGGCCTACATGGCCAGCGCGATCTTTCTGGTTGTCTGGCAGGGCAACTACATGCAGTATCACTTCAGCATTCTGGTCCCACCGCTGGTGTTGCTGGCCGGCGCGGCCCTGTGCATTCCAAAAGGCCTTCCCTGGCTGGGCTATCGCATCGTCAGCGGCGTGTTCGTGCTGGCTGCGGTGGGGTTGCTGGCATTGCGCATGGTGCCGTGGGTGGAGGATGCCTATACCAACGTCGTGGTTCAACGCAAATCCCCCGATCTCATCTATCGCGAGAGCCGGCAGGCTGCGCATCTGGATGGAGCCGATTACTTGCGCCAGCACACCCAACCGACTGACACGGTTGCAATTTTTGGGGATGCGCCATGGGTCTATTTGCTGGCCGAGCGACCCAATGCCACTCGCTTTCCGTTCATCAATCTTTGGATCAAAAATCCAGGCACCTCTCACTATGGACTGATGCTCCAACAATTTATGGACGGGCTCCAGCACAATCGGCCCGCCTATGTAGTGATCCCGGAAGACAACTTCCCGTGGCCGAATAACAGCACGATTCAGGACTACAAGCGTGCGCCGCGTCTGATCGAATATGTCGAGATGCACTACGAGTATGAGGCCCAAATCGGCCCCTTCCTCATGTTTCATCGCCGCTAAGATGCCGCAGAACACCTAGACCCTGCCGGGATTCCACTTAGAACAGGCGTTCATCGCAATTACAACGCCGGCGCAATTAGTAGCGGCCCTTCGTTGCAAGATCAGCGATTTGGTTGCAAATATCCAGCCACACGACGAGTAGCGTAGGTGATCGACTCCTATGCTGTTACTCGTTCATGTTCGCTGCTATCTTACAACCCAGGGCCTTGGCCCACACAACCGGCCCAGTGGCACTGGTTCAGCCCACAGAGCTGAGTCAGAATGCCTCGGCACACCGGCCCTATGTGCAGCCGTCTGTTGGTGCGCTGCCCCTCCGCGCCTTCACCAACATCCCATTGCTTCCCACGGCACCTCCAGCTTCAGCACCTCTGGTCTATCCCAATGCCGACACGACGCTATATACAGCCAGCTTGCACGAAGCCCAGATCATTGCGCCACCACTAGGCCATGATGCTGTCCTTGAAGAGGATGCCGTTGAAGACTATTTTGGTGATGCCATTGGCGATGGCGAAACCAACGCCTTGCCAGACGCCTACAAGCTCAGCCTGGCGGCCGAACACTTAAAGCTGTTGCGTCAGGGGGATGGCGTGGCCTGGAATCAATTTGTGACCGATTGGAGCCCACGGCTATTCTCTTATCTGCGTTATAGCCTGCCCACCCGAGAGGATGCCGAGGATGCACTGAGCGAGACCCTGGTCGCGACAGTGGAAGCCATCAAGCATTTCGATGGCAAGTCTCAAGTCTCCACCTGGCTCTATTCCATCGCCCGCCGCAAAGTGGCCGATTTCTGGCGAAAATCTTCCAACACCGAAGAGCTTTCGGATTTGTTCCAGGCCGCGCCCAACGGCTTCAGCCTGGAGTTTCGAGAAGCACTGGCCGCGCTCCCTGAGCAGTCGCGCCAGGCCCTGCTGCTGCGTTATCGCGAAGGCTTCAACGTCAGCGAAGTCTCCGAGATCATGGGGCGAACCTACAAAGCCACCGAATCGCTGCTGAGCCGCGGCCGCACCTTGCTGGCACGGCAATTGCAACTGGAAGCAGAGTGAGTAGCGAGTAGTCAGTAGTCAGTAGTCAGTAAAGAAATAATAGAGACTAAATCTGACTACTGACTACTTGCTACTCAGCCGCTCAGCCGCTCGCGGCGGCGCCACCACTCCAATCGTCAGCAGGATATTGGCGTAGATTCGCTGCTCGCCGGTGGCAATCACCAAAGCCACATCGCTGTCGCGCGCGGCATCGTAGAACGCAAAGCGCTCCAACCCACGAAACTCAGTGCCCTTGGGCAACATACTGCGAAACTCGGCCGCAATCGGGGCCTCGATGTTTTCGTTGGTCAACATGACCGTGGCCAGTTCAATCGGAATGGCCGGTGCCACCACTTTGAGCACCTCAGTCACAGACAATAAACCCGGAGCCAGATTCAGGTAAACGCGCTTGGCCGCGGCATTGGCCCGTGTGGCAAACGGATAGTTGCCATCTGCAATCAAAATGCCGGAGCCGTGGCCGGCGCTGCCCAGCGCCTGCAAAATTTCGGGGTGGAGCAATGGATATGTCAGCATCCAAAGAGTTTGGCACAATACAAAAAAATCGCTCGAAGCACCTGACGCGCTTCGAGCGATTTTTGAATGAGTCGTTAGTTCAAAGGTTCTGCACTAATCACTAACCACTAACCACTTCCTATTGCAGGTAGAAGTAAGGATTGTCCGGCGCGCCATTCACCCGAATCTCGAAGTGCAGGTGCGGCCCCGTGCTGTTGCCGGTGCTGCCCATCGCGCCGATCACCTGACCCCGGCTCACGCATTGCCCCGCGTCCACGTAATACTGGCTTAAGTGGCCATACAAGGTTTGGAAGCCATTGCCATGGTTGAGCAGAATCATGTAGCCGTAGCCCACGCTGCTCCAACCCGCCGAGCTGACACAGCCACTGTCAGCGGCATAAATCGGCACGCCAATGGAAGCGGCAATGTCCAGCGCGCGATGACCCCACCAAAATCCCTGCGACACATAGTTGGCCGCAGTCGGCCACATGAAGTTGCCCGATGGCGCGGTGTAGGCCGGCGCAGGCGCGGTGTAGGCGAATGAACCGGTTGAGCTGCTGCTGCTCTGAGTGCTGGCCGACTCCTCAACCACGCGCGCCTGGAACGGCTTCACCCCACCCGGAATCACGATCGGCGCACCCGCTGTAAGGGTCTGGATCTCCTGAAGTCCGTTCAATGGTGCCGCGACAATGTCGGCTTCGTTGGCCTTGAACTTCTCGGCAATGCTGGCCAGGGTATCGCCCTCTTCCACCGTGTAGTAAATGCCATTGACCGGCAAAATGTTTAACGACTGGCCAACTTTGAGAATGTCCGGCGCGTCTTCCACTTCCTGATTCGACCAGATCAACGTGGTGGGGAACAACCCGAAGCGGGCTGCAATGGCCTCAATTGTGTCGCCATTACCCACCGTGTATGTGACGATGGCCTGGCGGGATTCAACCGGCTTGGCCGTGTCCAGCACAATCTGGCGAGAGAGAACGCCATCATCCCGCCGGCCGCTAAACAGGGGAGATATGGGGGCCGCACCGGGTGCCTGAGCCGGTGGCAGCGGCACCATGCCATTCGCTGGGGGTTGCGCTACAGTGCCGGGTTGCGTGCCGGCCAGGGTAAACAAACGCGCACCGGCACTTGAGGAGGCCAGATTAGCCTGCAAAGACCGTGCTGTGCCAAAGCTGCCGCCGTTGCCACTCCCGGTGTTGACCGAGGCCAGGGTGGTTTTGGGTTTGTCAATCCAGTTGCCGATCTTGAAGCCGGCCAACAAGACTGCGGCGATGCCCACCAGAATCACCATGCTGTGCGCGGTGAAGCGGCCCGTGGTCACCAAAGCCTTCCAGCGAAATTCCTCGCTATAGAGATAGGTGGTCACCGCCTCGGTGCTGCGGGTGATCTGGCGAGTGAATGATTGAGTCTGCGCGGCCAGCTTCATGACCGACCGGGTAGCAGGATTGCGCACATCTGACGATACAACTGATGGCCCATCGACCCGTTCAGATTGCTCAGATGTGTTGGCCTCGCCATGCTGGATCTCGTCGCTGTCGTCGAAATCGCTTGCCGGGCGAACATCAAGGCCACTGTGAAGACCACTGTGTTTGATGTTGTGAACATCGCCACGGGTGGCGTTTGAATGATGACCGTTGTCTTTTTTCATTATTTTTTCGGATGCCGGGTGAACTGCATACGCGTGCTGCCGGGGCAGCAAAGACCTATGCCGAGCCGTGAAGATTCACTCCAGATTTCCCCCTCTGCTTCGCGGCATCCTAATAACCCAACTGCCCGGAGAGTTTATCACCAGTTATTAATCACATTCGCAACGTCAGGGCGTATTTCGCCAGATTATGACCGGGCGGCGCTCCCCCCAAAAAACCTACGGAGCCGGCAGCACGCTAAACGGGTTGATCGCGCCGCCACCCGAGCGAATCTCGAAGTGCAGGTGCGGCCCCGTCGACCGGCCCACCGAACCCACTGCCGCAATGACCGTGCCCCGTGCGACTTGCTGACCACAGGCCACATACAACTGGCTGGCGTGGGCATACAACGATTGGATGCCGTTGCCGTGATCTATGACGACATATTGCCCATAGCCCACCGGCGTCCCGGCCTTGCTCAATGAGTAGCCGGCGTAGATGACTGTGCCCGCGTCCGTGGCATAAATCGGCTCACCCAGCCGGCCAGCAATATCTATCCCGGCATGCACGGCGCTGAAGTTATAACCTGACAAATAGTGACGGTTGGCAGGCCAGATGAAGTTGCCGCTGCCTAATGCAGGAATAGCCACCTCGCCGCACGTGCCCGTGCGATACGTGCGCACGCCGGTTACGACATTGCGCTTCACTTCCACCAGCTTGGGAATTTCCCACGCCACAGTTTCGCGCTGGCCTTCGGGCACAAAGATTTCCTGGCCCACCTGCAACGGCGAATTGATATTGGCCAGTTTGTTGATGGACTCATTCACGATGTCTTCGGGTGACACTTTGAATTGCCGTGCCAGCGCGTCGATGGTGTCGCCGGATGCCACTTCAACCACCAGGCCGTCCGTCGGCGGGATCATCAGTTGCTGATCGATCGCCAGGAAGTCGGGGTTGTCGCGCAGGGATTTGAAGTTCGACCACAACACGGTTTCGGGCCGCAGGCCGAAGCCGGCGGCAATGCCAAACAGCGTGTCGCCTTCGCGCACGGTGTAGAGAAACAAATCGCGCGCCCGACCACCACTTGTCCCGGCCTCATCCTGTGATTGCACCGTGTCGGTAATGGAAACAATGCTACGCTGAAGCATGCCCAGATCATCGGCCGTGGGTACTGCAAACAACTGGTCAGGTGGTAAGGTAGCCGCGAGATTGAGGCCGGCCATCGCCGTGACCTCAGGCAACGGCGGTTGAATCTGACCGGTCGCGATGGGCAGGCGGCTCATGATCAGCAGCACACCGCCAAGAACAACGATCAAAATACTGACATGGGTCAGATAACGTGGGGGGCGAACAGGAGAACCTCGGCGTCCGTTTCCTGACGACTCAGAGGTTTTAGTTCGATCGCCATCATAACGATCACGCGGATCCATTGGGCGGGATTATAAGAGCACGATCTGAGTCATAGCCCACACGCCGCGGGCAAAACTTAGAAAGCGGCGAGGGTGGCTGCATCTGCCTATAATGCGCGCCATGAGTGTGGAATTTGGTTATATCTTAGTCGCCACCACGATCGCGATCGTGCTGGCGCTGATCTGGGTCGTCGTCGCATTGCCGCAAAAACGCTCGCGGCAACGCCAGGAACAAGTGGTCTCCGAGCTCAAGGTGGGCGAGGAAATCGTCACCGTCGGCGGGGTTATTGGCCGGCTGACCTATCTCAATGAGGAGGAGGACATCGCTCGCATCGAGATTGCCAGCGGCGTCGAGATTCGCATCATCCCGGCTTCAATCAGCCATCCGCTGGATTATTTGCAGCGCGTAGAGCGGGTCCAGCGCGAGGAAGCCGCCAAGGCTGCGGCCAAATCTGGCGCGAAGCCCGGTGCGAAGTCGCCGGCGAAATCGCCCAACCCCGGCAAACCAACCAAGGGCTAACCGGTGCGTTTCGATGTCTTCACCCTGTTCCCCGGCATGTTTGTCAGCCCTTTCGCCGAAAGCATGGTGAAACGCGCCATGGACGCGGGCCTGGTCGAGATGCACCTGCACAACATTCGAGACCACGCCACCGACAAGCATCAGATCACCGACGACATGGCCTACGGCGGCGGGGGCGGCATGGTGATGAAGGCCGAGCCGATTTTTAACGCGGTCGAATCAGTGCTCGGCAAGCAGGGGGGAAGGGGGAAGGGGGAAGACACCAACTTATCCCCTTCCCCCGTCCCCATTCCCTCTTCAACCCCCATCATCCTCATGTCTCCCGCCGGCCGCACCTTCACCCACGCCATCGCCCTGGAGCTGGCCCAGCACGAGCGGCTGGCGTTTATTTGTGGTCACTACGAAGGGGTGGACGAACGTGTGCGGCAATACCTGTGCACCGACGAGATCAGCATCGGCAACTATGTGCTCACCGGCGGCGAACTGCCGGCCATGGTTATCATGGATTCAGTGTCGCGCCTGATTCCCGGCATGTTGCCGCCTGGCATCCCCGAGAATGAATCGCACGCGAATGGCCTGCTCGAGTATCCCCACTACACCCGGCCAGCCGAGTTCCGTGGCTGGCGCGTGCCCGATGTGTTGCTCAACGGCAACCACGCCCACATCGAACGCTGGCGCCGCGAGCAGTCCGAGTTGCGCACCCAGCAGCACCGCGGCACATGACACGTCAAACGTGAACGTAGACGTAGACGATTACGTTCACGTTTGACGTTCACGTAATCGTTCACGTCGACACAAATGCCGACGCGTATGAGACACTAAAAACAGCCTATGAGCCAAGACACCTTGTTTGCCAAAATCGCCCGGCGCGAAATCCCCGCTCAAATCGTCTACCAGGACGATGAGGTCACAGCCTTTCGCGATGTGAAGCCTGAGGCACCCACGCACATCCTCATCGTGCCGAATCGAGTCATCCCAACCTTGAACGATGCCACGGCCGACGACCAGATGCTGCTCGGCAAATTGCTGCTCACCGCCCAAAAGCTGGCCCGCGAAATGGGCATCGCCGAGAGCGGCTACCGCGTCGTCATGAACTGCAACGCCGATGGCGGCCAGAGCGTGTATCACATTCACCTGCACCTGCTCGGCGGCCGCAAACTCACCTGGCCGCCTGGATAACCCGTTCACACCATGAAATTCGTCATCACCGGCGGCGCCGGCTTTCTGGGCAGCGCACTTGCCAACACCCTGGCCCGCCAGAGTCACACCGTGCGCGTGCTCGATGATCTGAGCACCGGCGATCCAGCCCGCCTCGACCCCAACGTCACCCTGACCCGCGGCGATGTGACCGATGTGCCCAAGCTGTGGTCGTTGTTGCACGGCGTCGATTGTGTGTATCACCTGGCCGCTCGCGTCGCCGTGTCCGAGAGTGTGCTGTATCCGCGCGAATACAACGCCACCAATGTCGGCGGCACCGTCGCGCTGATTCAGGCCGTGCACGATGCGGGTGTGCGGCGGCTCGTATTCACCTCGTCCGGCGCCATCTATGGCGACCAGGGTGTCCAGCCGTTGCGCGAGGAAGATCTGCCGCAGCCGGCCTCGCCCTACGCCGTCAGCAAACTCTCGGCCGAGTATTACCTGAACACCATCGGTGCGTTGTGGGGCATCGAGACAGTGAATCTGCGCATCTTCAATGCCTATGGGCCGGGCCAGGTGGCGCGCGTGTCGCATCCGCCGGTCATCCCCGCCATCGTGCGGCAGGCACTGGGCGGCGGCTCCATCATCGTGCATGGCGACGGGCGGCAAAAGCGCGATTTTGTATATGTGGACGATGTGGTCACGGCCCTTATCAACGCCTCAACCGCATCTAATGTAAACAGGCTTACGATTAACATTGGCAGCGGCGTGGCCACCAGCATCAATAGTGTGATTGCCGAGGTGGGCATGGCGCTGGGCAAAGAACTGACGCCGTTGCACGTGACGGCCGAGAGCGGCGGGGTCTCCACCATGCAGGCCGATCTCAGCCGCGCCAAAGAACGGTTGAACTACGAGCCCAAAATCTCGCTCAAAGCCGGCCTGCAACGCGTGACCGAAAGCTTTAAGAGGGATTAGCATTTACAGGCGGCTAGCAGCTAGCCGCTAGCAACCGCGTATGGACATGATCGAAACCCGCGACCTGACCAAGCTGTATGGCGAGGCCCGCAATGGCCTGCGCCGGAGCACGCAACAGGTCGCGGTCCATAAGCTGAATCTGACGGTGCCGGCCGGGGCTGTGTTTGGGCTCGTCGGCCCAACCGGGGCCGGCAAAACCACCATTCTGCGCATGCTGGCCACCCTGCTGGCGCCGACCAGCGGCGACGCCTCCATCGCCGGCTACTCCATCCAAAGCGATGTGGTGCGGGTGCGCCGCACCATCGGTTACATGCCCGATGTATTTGGGATGTATGCCGATATGACCTGCGCCGAATACCTGGACTTTTTCGCCTCCTGCTATGGCGTGCCCAAGGCCGACCGTGCGACACTGATCAATGATCTATTGCAGTTGGTCGATCTGTCTCATCGCAAGGATGATCTAGTCGACCGGCTCTCGCGGGGCATGAAGCAGCGGCTGGGTCTGGCGCGCAGTCTGGCGCACGATCCGCAGGTGTTGTTGCTGGATGAGCCCACCGCCATGCTCGACCCGCGCGCGCGCATCGAGATGCGCGAGCTGATTGGCGAGCTGCGCGGCATGGGCAAAACCATCGTGCTCTCCTCGCCCATTCTGGCCGATCTGGAGGACATGTGCACCCACGCAGCGCTGTTGGTCAACGGTATCATTAAAGCCTCCGGCACACTCGCCGCCATTCGCACCAAACTGCGACCGCACCGCGTCATCGCCATCCGGTTTCTGGGCGAGCCGGAGCTGGCCATGAGTGTGTGCCGGGCCGCGCACGGTGTCATCGAGGCGCATCCACCCCCGTCGCTGGAACCCAAGCCTGCAACGACACCGCCACCAACCACCACAGACGCTGCCATTCCCGCGCCAGCGCCTACGACCCTAGCAGGTCCACGGCCGCTCAATATCCTAAAAGAGCTGTTGGTGTCATTCAACGGCGACTACAACGATGCCAGCAACCTGCTGCGCGCGCTCATGCATACTGGCGTGCAGGTCGTTTCGTTTGGCGAAGAGGCCGATTCGCTGGAGAGCGTGCTCAACCCGGTGCCGGCACCTGTAGCAACACCAGAACCAGACATCGCGATTGCAGACCCACCCAGCCCCAGCCCAGACAGAACGAAATAGAGGACTATGGCTGAGCTCAATACCCAGAACCCGAAACCCCAGATCGAGATCAGCCCGATGTTCCAGAAGGAGCTGCGCAGCCGGATGCGCACGACCCGAACCTACACGGTGCTGACGGTATATCTGGCCATTGTCAGCACGCTGGCCATGTTTCTCTACATCGGCGCGACGATAAATGCGCCGCGAGCCAACAGCAACAGCGGCACCATTGGGGCCAGCATCTTTGTGGTGCTCGTTGGCATGCAAATTGTGTTCGTCAGTTTTATTGCGCCGGCCTTTACGGTGGGCGCGATCAGCAACGAGCGCGAACGCCAGACCTACGACTTGCTGAGGGTCACGCCGCTGGCCTCGCAACAAATCGTCATCAGTAAATTGCTGTCGGCGTTGGGTTACACCGCGTTGATGGTGCTGGCGACGGTGCCGCTGTTCAGCGTGGCGTTTCTATTGGGCGGCGTCGAGATGGCCCAATTGTTTATGGCGCTCAGTGTCGTGCTGGCTTCGGCGTTCCTGTTCACCACCCTCGGCCTGTTCATCTCAGGTCGCATGAAAAGCACGCTTGGCTCCACCATCCTGACCTATGTGATTACGCTCGGCCTGGTGTTGGGTGTGCCGGTGATGTTGCTGGTCGGCGGCTCGCTGTTGGTGCGGCTGGCGGGGCCGGCGCTGGTGTCGGTGGGGCCGGCCTCGGCCATCACCCCCGGCATGGTCACGCTCGGCGTCGCGGCCCTGCTGCTGCTCAGCATCAGTCCCATCACCGCCACCGTCATCAGCCAGTTGTCGTTCCAGGCCACCGGCAATGTCATGTCCGTCACCTCGCCGTTTCTGTATGGCCTGTCGGGCAATGGGGTGCTGCTACCGTCGCCGTTCATCATTTTGACCGTGCTCTATGTCGTGCTCGGCTTCATTTTGCTGGCCCTGACGATCCGGCGCGTGGCACGTCCAGAGCAGCAATAGGAGGCGGCTGGCTGCTGGCAAATAGCGGCTAGCCGCCAACAGCCAACAGCCTCCTTTTCAGCCATATTCAGCCCAATTTGCAGCAAATCTGCTTCTCCAAATGGTTGACGAAAGACCCGTTGTCGGATATTATTTGGACACTGACTAGGACATATGTTCTAGGCGGTTCAAATTAACTTTTCCCTTAGGAGGGACCCAACATGTATCAATCTATGACTGTCATTGGCCGGCTTGGTCGCGATCCTGAAATGCGGTATCTGCCCAACGGCGACCCCGTCACTTCGTTCAATGTGGCCACCGATCGTG